>JAIVHC010000007.1 GCA_020201305.1 Geobacteraceae bacterium | reverse complement strand
CAGCGCCACGGAGAGGTACATATCCTGGAGTTGTTCTACGGCCCCACCCTGGCTTTCAAGGATGTGGCACTGCAGTTTCTTGGCAACCTGTTTGAATATCTGCTCAAGAAACAAAATTCACACATGAATATCATCGGTGCCACCTCCGGTGATACCGGCAGTGCTGCTATTTACGGGGTGAAGGGAAAGGAAAATATCAACATCTTCATCCTCCACCCGGAGGGTAGGGTCTCCCCCATCCAGGAATTGCAGATGACCACGGTCACCGATCCGAATGTGTTCAACCTCGCCATTGACGGCAACTTTGATGACGGACAGCGGATTGTAAAGGAGATCTTCGGCGATCTTGAATTCAAGCAGAAGCATGCCCTGGGCGCGGTCAATTCCATAAACTGGGCGCGTGTACTCGCGCAGATTGTCTATTACTTCTATGCCTGGAGCAGAACCGCTTCACAGAATGATGCATGCGTAGACTTTGCCGTCCCCACGGGGAACTTCGGAGATATCTTTGCCGGCTATATGGCTAAAGAGATGGGTTTACCCGTGGGGCAACTGGTACTTGCAACCAATGAAAACAACATCCTCTCGCGCTTCGTTGCGCAGGGTGATTACTCCATTGATACCGTGGTAGAAACCCTCTCTCCATCCATGGATATTCAAGTGGCGAGTAACTTTGAACGCTATCTTTACTATCTGCTCGATGGCGACAGTGACACCCTGTTGCAACTGATGGAGGATTTTAAGACCAGGCACGCAATGACCTTCAGCAAAGCGCAACAGCAACAGGTTCAAAAGGATTTTAGCACCCTGACGGTAGATACTGACACCACGTTGAACTGCATTGCGCGTTTTTACCGCGAAAATAAATACATCCTCGATCCCCACACGGCGGTCGGGGTAACTGCAGGGGAGCGTTTACGCACTGCGGACGTACCTATGATATGTCTCGCCACTGCGCATCCGGCCAAATTTTCTGCTGCGGTTCGCCGCGCTATCGATATTGAACCGCCGCGCCCGGAATCGCTGCGCGACATTGAACAGCGCGAGAAGCGCTGTGAACACATCAGTGCGGATACCCAGGCAATAAAAGACTACATTGCGACCCATGCGCTGAGGTAGACCGAGGCTCGAGGTATTCATCTAACTCACGCACACACAACAACACCCAAAAAATATCGGGAGAGATATTAAACCGTTATGCTTACACAAACCGCGGACATCACCTACTGGGTTGCGCTCAGCGCCGGACTGCTGTCCTTCTTTTCCCCATGCGTCCTTCCCCTCATTCCCTCATTTATGGCATACATTACCGGAGTATCCTTTGCCGATCTTAAAGAAGAGCACCAGAGTTCGCAGGTGCGCTGGCGTGTCCTGAGTCACTCGTTTGCCTTCGTATGCGGTTTTTCTGCGGTATTTATTCTTCTGGGGGCCGCAGCAGGGCTGTTCTCAGGCTCGGTGCAATCCAGCATGGATGAAGGACTCCTCTGGGTACAACGTATTGGCGGGGTACTCGTATTTGCTTTTGGTCTGCACATGACCGGCATTCTGCGCATCGGAATGTTGATGCGGGACAAGCGGATCAATATCAAAAACAAGCCCACCGGCTATGTGGGCAGTTTTCTGGTGGGGCTTGCGTTTGCCGCGGGCTGGACTCCGTGCATTGGTCCTATCCTCGGTGCCATCCTCGCCCTCGCTGCAGGAACCTCCAGCGACACCATCCACGGCATAGCTCTTCTGGCTACCTACTCGGCAGGATTAGGGATCCCCTTCATGCTTGCAGGACTGCTATTTCACAAATTCCTGGTATTTTTCAACCGTTTCAAAACCCACATTCGCCTGATGGAGATCATCACCGGTGTTCTTATGATTGTGGTGGGTATACTCCTGTTCTCAAATCAATTCAGCAAGATATCCAGCTGGCTCTATAAGATTATTCCTATGTAACATCAACGGATGATTCTGCTGCGGGGCGAATATCCTTCACTTTAAGCTGTAGTGATGTTCGCCCCTGCCAGGTATTGGTATCAATCTGAAACAGAATATCCACCCGTCCTTGCAACATCTCTATTTTAGGAGCGCATCCAAAGGCGATACACGGCAGGCTGTATCCCCCCTGCTGCACCCGAAAGCGCAGATGATTTTTTCCTACCACCCCGGCCTGTTGTACATTGAGATTGCGGCACAAAAACACCGGCTCCGGATTCCCCATCCCGAACGGTGCCAGGGCCTGAAGCTCTTCATACAGCCCGGCACTGATATCATCGAGGGGAAGTTCGAGATCATAGGTAGCCCGGGGAATAAGTTGCTCAGGGCTAAGGACATGGTGGGTGTACTCCTCCAGCGCCTGGGCAAAATGCTCGACATTATGGGCTTCAATGCTTAAGCCTGCAGCGAACTCATGCCCGCCGTAACCTACCATCCACGCCCTACAGTGCTTCAGCGCATGGTAAAGATTAAGCCCGTGGATAGAACGTCCCGAACCTTTGCCTATTCCGCTTTCCGGGTCAATGGCAATCAGTATTACGGGGCGGTGAAAGAGTTCTACCAGGCGACTCGCGACAATCCCTATTACGCCGGAGTGCCAGTTCGAATCCGCCAGGACAATGGTGCGACACGAATCACACAACTCTGCTTCAATACGCGCCAGGGCATGCTGTAGGGTTGTCTCCTCAATCTCCTGGCGCTCACGGTTGCACTGATCCAGTTCATCAGCAATATTGTGCGCAACCTCGGTATTGTCACTCAACAGGAGCTCTACACCGCGTGCCGCATCCGCAAGACGTCCGCCGGCATTAAGGCGCGGAGCAAGACGAAAGCCCACCACTCCTGCATTTACCCTGTCGACACCTGCAACTTCGCGCAGTTTACAGATTCCAGGACGGTAATCACCCTCCAGCAGCGGGAGTCCAGCGCGTACAAAAATGCGATTCACCCCGGTCAGAGGCACCAGATCCGCAACGGTGCCTAAGGTAACCAGATCGAGTAACATGCGGATATCAAAACCAGGTGGAGCCATGTTTGCGCGTCGTAACCTGCTGTATAGCGCAACAACAAGCATAAACGCCACCCCTGCGCCACATAAGGGCTTATACGGAAACGCAGATTCTTCAAGCCACGGGTTCACACACGCAAACGCCGGGGGACGTTCATCACCCGGCTGATGATGATCAGTAATAATGAGATCAATGCCACATTCGTACGCTAAGGTTGCCTCTTCAATGGCGCTGATTCCGCAGTCAACGGAGATCACCTCAAGGGCAAGATAGAGCACGGAGGTGGCACTTATTCCGTCCACATCATAATCGCCATGCACCGCAATTCGCTCACCATTACGGATTGCGACAATTATACGTTGCAGCGCTTTATGCATATCCGGAAGCAACAGCGGATCCGGGAGTTGCTTCAGGCGCGCGTGCACAAAATCATGTGCCTGGCTGGAGGATTCTATCCCGCGCAAAGCGAGCAACTGAGCCTGGAGTGGCGTAATCTCTTCAGAACCAGAAACATCCACATTTGCGCCCTCAGGGGCACGAGCCTGCCACACCCGCCGGTTATGGGCGCGCATGGGGGCAAAAGAGTCAGACACACATGGGCTCTGTATATTGGACATCAAAAACTGCTCCATAAAAAAAGGGCCGCTGTAAAAGCACGGCCCTGATTTTTTCTAATCAATCTTCTTACCCCGGGGTCAGGATTTTTCCTGAACCTTCTTGTTCTGAAACTTATCCCATAGAAGTAGCATCGGGCTCGCAACGTAAATGGAGGAATAGGTTCCCACAATAACCCCGATCAAAAGGGCAAAGGCAAAATCGTGAATAACTCCACCCCCGAAGATAAACAGGGACAACACGACCAGCAACGTAGTGGTTGAGGTAAGAATAGTGCGCGACAGGGTGTCGTTTATACTCCGGTTGATGAGATCTGCAAAGCTTTTGTCATTATAGCGTCCGCGATTCTCTCTAATTCGGTCATATACAATAATGGTGTCGTTAAGGGAATACCCGATAATGGCGAGAAAGGCTGCGATAATAGGCAGTCCGATCTCTTTGTCAAAAAGCGAGAATGCTCCGAATGTCAGAGTTACATCGTGCAATAACGCAACAATAGCGCCCACGGCAAAACGTAATTCAAAACGCCAGCTGATATAGATCAGAATGCCAACCATGGCGTACACAATCGCCATCAGACCTTTTTTGCGCAAGTCTTTACCCACTTGAGGCCCGACCATTTCGACCCGGCGTACCTCAACACTTCCGTCTCCGTATTCCTGCTCCAGTTTCTGCACCAGAGCGGTACGCATTCCCTGAAGACCGTTATCACTTTCTTCAGCGCGGATAAGAAATTCGTTATCTTCATCTCCAAAGCGTTGCACTACTGCAGATGCCAACACCTCCGGCACCAGCAGATCCTTGATCTGCACCGCATCAGTCGACTGGTTGAAGCGTACCTGCACCACAGTGCCACCGGCAAAATCAACCCCGTAGTTGGGCCCGCCACGTAGTACTAATGCCGCCAGCCCCACCAGAATAAGAACAACCGATATTACTGCCGCATACCGACGCTTACTTATAAAGTCAATGTTTATATCGGGTTTTATCAACTCCATCAGTTGCTCCTTTTATATACTGATCTTCCGGACGTTACGCACATCCAGGAAGAAATCAAAAATCAGGCGTGAAACAAATATGGCGGTAAACATAGAGGCCAGAATACCTATCGAGAGGGTTACCGCAAAGCCCTTGACCGGACCGGTGCCGAACTGGAACAGAACCACTGCTGCAATCAGGGTGGTTATATTGGCATCCACTATGGTGACAAACGCCTTGGCGTAACCGGAATCAATGGCAATGCGTGCGGATTTGCCGTTACGCAATTCCTCACGAATGCGCTCGAAAATAAGTACATTGGCATCAATCGCCATCCCCACTGTAAGGACAATCCCCGCGATCCCGGGCAGGGTCAATGTTGCCTTGAACATTCCCAGTAGCGCCATAATAAAGATGATATTCAGCACCAACGCGGTATTCGCCACAATGCCGGCGCCACGGTAGTACACAAGGATCATTATGATAACCAGCACCGCGCCGATAAGAACGGAATTGATCCCCTGTTCTATGGAATCATGGCCGAGGGACGGCCCTACGGTACGATTCTCCAGAATGTTTACCGGAGCAGGCAGAGAGCCGGCACGCAGCACAATGGCAAGGTCGGTTGCTTCCTGCTCGGTAAACGCCCCGCTGATCTGAGCACTCCCGCCCGAGATACGCTCGCGGATAGTAGGTGCAGAATACACGGTATCATCCAGCACAATCGCCATGCGCTGGCCTACATTGGCTGCGGTAATCTGGTCAAAGCGTTTCGCTCCCGCAGCATTGAAATCAATGGCAACATAGGGTTCGTTGAAACGCGTATCAATGCGCACCTGAGCATCAGAAAGAAGATCTCCGGTTAAGGAGGAGCGATCCGACACTACAAGAGGACGCTCTGTCACCTTCCCTGTGCGTGAATCCACGTCGCGTTCATACAACAGAGTAGTCCCGGGCTTTAGATCACCAGCCTTGGCAGCCTCAATATCCGCATCTTCAACTACCATTTTGAACTGTAGTTGCGCGGTTTTACCCAGCAGATTGATAGCGCGTTGCGGTTCCTTAATTCCGGGAAGTTGGATAAGAATCCTATAGTCAGACTGCCGCTGAATCACCGGCTCGCTTACGCCGAACTGATCCACGCGGTTACGCATGGTCTCAAGGGCCTGGCGTACCGCAAAATCCTTAATCTGGGCAATCTCTTTGTCGCTGAAGCGGTAGTTCTTTTCCACATAGCCGGAACTGCCATCGATGGTCATAGGTTCGAGGGAGGGGAATTGCTCGCGCATTACCGCATCCACCTCTTCACCAGCATCCGTGTCATATACCGTGATCTTCAGGCGCTCCCCATCAAAGCGATCCACACTCTTGAAAATAATATCTTCATCGTTGAGGAGAACCTCGGTCTCTTGGATAATGCTGTCAAGGCGGCTTTCGACCGCTTTGTCAACCTCTACCCCTAAAACCAGGTGCATACCTCCCTGAAGGTCCAGCCCCAGATGGATAGGATCAAAAGCGTTCTGCCACCAGGTAGGCAGACGATCCTTCATCAGCGTAGGTGCCAGTGAGGCGAGGGCCAGTAGCACACAAGCCAGAACCAGAAGCCCACGCAATTTAATGCTGTTTGTCATATCTCAACTCCACTCCCCTTCAAGAAGGCCAGCGCTGCGAGCGCCTTGTCGCGCCGCATTCATGGGTGCATAAAACGTTTACAAACTAAACAATGATCGTTATTCGCTCTGCTCGGCAGTAGCGGAGACAGAACTGCGAGTGAACTTCATCTTCACCCCTTTATCAACCTCAATGGTGATCACATCGTCCTGTACGGTTGTAATTTTACCGTGGATACCTCCGGCGGTAATTACGTTGTCGCCCGCTTTGAGGGATTCGATGAGTTTACGGTGCTGTTTGGCGCGTTTCTGCTGCGGACGAATGAGGAGAAAATAGAAGATCGCGAACATGAGGACCAGCATGATGATCCCCTCGTAACCCTGTTGTCCACCCTGTGCTCCGCTGCCTGCCATTGCATAAGCGTTTGAAACCATAATAATTATTCCTCCCAGTTAAGTTGATTGCGTAAAAAATTTAAGCTCCGTTTATAACCTGTTATGACGTAACTTTCAAGTACAAGACCGCCGTACTATGAAATCGTACCTACATTTTCTTTCAAGTGCGCATGGCATAAAAGTCCACACAGAAATCAGCGAATCGATCCTGGGCAATGGCACTGCGCATCTGCTCCATCAGGGACAGATAGTAGTGTAGATTGTGCTGGGTATTTAGCATGGAAGCGAGGATCTCGTTACACTTGAACAAATGGCGCAAATAAGCGCGACTGTAGTTGCTGCACACGTAACAATCGCAATGCGGATCGATAGGGGCCGAATCATCTGTATATTGCGCCTGCTTGATACTGATTTTACCCGTGTGGGTGAAGAGCACGCCGTTACGTGCATTACGGGTGGGCATGACACAGTCAAACATATCCACGCCGCGCCTTACCCCCTCTACCAGATTTTCCGGGGTCCCCACCCCCATCACATAGCGTGGCTGCTGTTGCGGAAGCAGCGGCAGGGTGTAGTCCATCACTGCATACATTTGCTCCGCGCCCTCCCCTACCGAAAGACCACCAATGGCATAGCCGTCAAAGCCGATATCCATAAGAATCTGCTACGATCATGCGCCGCAAAGGAACGCCCGGCCCAGCGCATGGAGCGCGCAGTTGAATCTTCTACATATGCACGCGTAGCGGGATAGGGAATGCACTCATCAAACACCATGAGGATATCCGCACCTAAAGCCTGCTGAACCTGTATCGATGATTCGGGGGTAAGTACTTTGTTAGAACCGTCAAGATGGGATTGAAACCTGACCCCGTCCTCATCGATTTTGCGCAATTTTCCCAGACTGAAGACCTGAAACCCGCCGCTGTCGGTCAGGATCGGGCCGGACCAGTGCATAAACTTGTGCAACCCACCTAAATGTTGAATCAGCTCGTGCCCGGGACGTAAAAACAGATGGTAGGTGTTACCCAGGATAATCTGCGCCCCGATCTCGTGCAGGGTTTCGGGGAACACGGCTTTTACCGTCCCCTGGGTGCCCACGGGCATGAATACCGGAGTTTCTATTGTTCCTCGCGGGGTGGATATGCGTCCTCTGCGTGCAGCCGAGGTGGTATCGGTATGGAGAAGTTCGAATCCAAACGCCATGGTGGAGCAGTTCCTTCAGGAATAGGGAAGATTATGAGATAAGCATACAATCGCCATAGCTGAAAAATCTATAACGTTGCACCACAGCCTCGGCATATGCGCGCAGAATAAAATCGCGCCCTGCTAAGGCACTGACTAGCATAAGCAGGGTGGATTTGGGGAGGTGAAAATTGGTCAGCAGCGCATCTACAGCCTTGAAGCGGTACCCGGGATAGATAAACATATCTGTCATTCCGCTTCCGGGGCAGATCTCCCCGCTTTCAGTGACGGCGTATTCGAGGGTACGGGTAACCGTAGTCCCGAGAGCCACAACTCTGCGCCCTTCGCGTATTGCGGCATTTACCACAGTCGCAGTTGAATCAGGGATAGTGTATGCCTCAGAGTGCATGCGATGCTCGGAAATATTATCCACGCGCACCGGCAGAAAGGTTCCCAGCCCTATATGCAGGGTCAGCGGGGTTACCACAACTCCCTTTGCGCGCAGATTGTCAAGGATGCGGGGTGTGAAGTGAAGCCCTGCAGTGGGGGCGGCAACCGCGCCGGGGACACTGGAAAACGTGGTCTGATAACGCTCCAGGTCCTGCTCCTGCGGGGCACGTTCAATGTATGGAGGCAGGGGGATACTGCCCTTCTCCTCCAACCACTGCTGGAAATCGGCTCCACTGTACTCGAAGCGGATATTTCTGTAACCATCTTCACCCTCATCAAGCACTTCGGCATCCAGGTCTCCGGCTATGATAAGGCGCGTCCCCGGACGCGGTGCCCTGGAACTGCGGGTAAGACATACCCAGCACTCACCGGGCAGAGCCTCAATACGCCGTACCAGGAAGACCTCAATCCTGCCACCACTCGCTTTGGTTCCGTGGAGACGCGCCGGAATAACCCGGGTATCGTTTATAACCAGCACATCGCCGGGATTAAAGTATTCTTCAATCTGCTTAAACAGAGAATTGACAATACGGCCGGTACTGCGTTCCAACACCATTAGACGGGAATCTTCGCGTCGCTCTGCAGGTTGTTGCGCAATCAGATCTGGTGGGAGGGTGTAGTCAAAATCACTCAGGAGCATGGCACACAAATCAGGCAAAATAGTTGGAGGCAATATACACCGTTAATAGGCCGGCGAGCATCAGAACAAATCCCATGCTGCGCATGGTGTGTTCCGGCAGGGGTAATATCTGCAGCAGCATTTTCTTTACCCCCTGGGGAGAGAGAAACCACGGCATTCCCCCAACGACCATTACCACCCCTATAACTGTGAGAAAAAATTCCATATTTGTCACGTAACTGCTTACCTTAAACATTCTGAGCCACAAAAAAACCCGCCAATTGAGGGCGGGTTTTTTTGTGGCATATCCCGTTACATTCAGGCCAGATCGGTAGCAGCCTGATGGATGATATTGAAGAGTTCTTCGATATCCTCTTCAGCTATACAGGAGAACGCAATGCGCAGATCGGTCTTGTTGATTGCAATGGTTCCGACCCCGTATTTATCCAGCAGATGGAGGCGCAACTTCTCCGCTTCGACCTTCTTCAACTTCAGACACATAAAATAGCCGGAATTGAAGGGGTAGTATTCCCACGCATCATCATACTTGGAATCTGCAAGCACTTTTTTAACCTGCAGGGCCCGCCCTTTCATAATCTGATACTTCTGCTCCTTCTGTTCCAGAAATTTGTCCGAGCGCAGGGCGTCAAGAACAAAGGTCTGTCCCGGATGGGGGCAGTTGGAAATGGTCGCACGGATACAGCCGAGGGTTTTCTTTTCCAGCGCATTGAGAACTTCATCACTTGCATCCGCATAGGTGATGAAACCGGTGCGGAAGCCCCACACATACTCTTCCTTGGTCGCTCCATCGAGCTTAATGGCGAGAATGCGTGAATGAAGGTTAGCGAGCTTACCGTAGAGGGATTCCTGCATGGAATCTTCATAAAAGAGCCCGAAGTAAGCATCATCAGTAACCACAACCAGATTGCAGCCATCCTCGGCCACATCCTTGATCACCTTCACGATCGCATCACCTTCTTCAACGCTGGGGGTATAGCCACTGGGGTTATTGGGGAAGTTCAGCAGAACAATGGCCTTTCCTTTTTCTGCCGCTACTTTCTCGAGTTCAGACTTGAACGCCGGAACATTGAAGCCCCCCGTAGCCGTAAAGGTGGGGTATTTTTTAATCACTGCGCCACAGCGGGTGGAAAAGGTTAGATTGTAGTTGCCCCACATCATATCAGGCAGAACCATGTGATCGCCGGCATCCACAAACATATCCGCTACAATGGAGAGACCATGGGTCAAAGCGCTGGTTACAATAGGTACGCCAAAATTCTTTCCCTCCATGCTGGGGTTTTCCCGCAGCATTTTTTCGCGCCAGGCAGCGCGTAGCTCGGGTTTTCCCGCAGGCGGAGCATAAGGAAAGATATCCTTGGGATTATACGCCGAGAGCTTATCATAAATGCACTGCAGATACATGGGGCCATCCCCTTCGGTGGCAATCCCGATGGTGGCGTTGTATTTGTGTGCTTTTTCTTTTGCCTCTGCAGACTGCGACAGAATTCCTTTAGGGAAGAACAGATTCTTGCCCAGGTCGGAGAGCATCTCCAGAACGTGCGGATTTTTCTGCGCGAGTACATCGTTTAGTTCTTGAGCCAGTGGATTCATGGTCATTACCTTCTTTCCCAAGTATTGTATAAAATGCCGATCACAGGACCGGAACAAAAACACAATTTGTGATTAAATCAGGATTATCGGGTTGATGTCAAATCCTATTTGCATCCTTAGCGGCGCAGTACCTACGCATACCGGAACCTGCACAACCAGCATAACATTCGTTCGCGCACCTTGCGTCCAAACGCCAGGCACTTACAGCTCCCAGGCACTTACAGCTCACATAGAAGTTGTTGCAACCTACCAGGACAAACATCGGAATGCATCTTTAACGCAAGGGATGAATAACGTTTGTGACCACCCCTACGATGTTGGTCTCGTTGTCGGGAGTGATGGCAATGGCCTGGTATGCCCTGTTCATGGGAACTAGTCTCGGCTCCGGATGGAGCTCGAGCAGCTTGACGGTAAGAGAATCATCAATGCAGGCGACAACAATATCTCCATGACGTGGATCAATACTCCCCTCGACAATGAGGACATCTCCGTCCCCAATTCCACCTTCCACCATGGAGTCACCTTTTACTCGGACAAAAAATGCCGTCGCTGGATGGCGAATACACAGTTCGTTTAGATCCATGCACTGATCAACGTAATCCTGTGCCGGACTCGGGAAGCCTGCTTCTATATGCTCCGCAAACATAGGAATAGAGCAAGGGTTTGAATTTTGCTCCGCACTCGGAGTGAAGACTTCAAGTACGGTGGCCTCTGGTGCATGCATACTAATCTAAACTACCTTTGCTGGGGCTGGAGAAATTGATGGTTGATGGCGTCGCAAAAAGTCCGCCCTCCGGCGTTACGGTGTTTTTTCAGGACCTCGACATACCTGATGTATGCCTTCGTCCCTGAAAAACCACCAGGCCTTGTAGGTCGAAATTATTGCTTAGCCATCTTATGATTTTTTGCGAAAGCATCATGGTTTAATACATGAGGGGGAAAATACACCCCGCACATAAATTAGGCAACCACAACAGCTTCATGTTCCCGGAAATACATATGCGCTCCACAAATCCACAAAAGGCGATGGAAACATTCCCATCCTCTACCTACCAGAATCAGCACTTATTCCAGACATACTTGAAACTCAGAGTATTATTTCGCACTCTCGCCTTATCGTACAAAAACATCCAAGCCACTCTTGAACTACCATGGTACACTATTGATTCAAACACCAGATTGAATGGAGAACAAGAACAAATGGACGCAGCACAATTGCAACAACCACAGCAACCGATATTTGTCGCAGGGGCAACAGGATACGTGGGCGGAAGGCTGGTACCACGCCTGCTGGAGCGCGGTTACCAGGTGCACGCACTGGTTCGCGCTCCCGAAAAGCTTGAAGGACGTCCCTGGTCCACCCATCCTGATCTGCAGATTTTCAAGGGTGATGTGCTGGATCGTCCAACCATGACCCAGGCGCTACACGGCTGCCGTGCAGCATTCTACCTGGTTCACTCCATGCATCCTGGGGTAAGTGACTACAGCTCCACCGACCGTGTCGCAGCGCAGAATATGGCCCATGCTGCGGCTGCAGCCGGACTGCAACAGATCATATATCTGGGCGGCTTGGGAGAAGAACACCCCGAGCTGAGTCACCACCTGCGCTCTCGTGCTGAAGTGGGACAGATTCTGCGCCAGGGTTCGGTGCCAGTGACCATCCTGCGCGCCGCCATGATTATCGGCTCTGGCAGTGCTTCATTTGAAATGCTACGTTATCTGGTGGACCGCCTCCCCATTATCATTGCCCCACGCAAGGTGGATACCCCGTGCCAGCCTATCGGGATTCGCAACGTCATCTTCTATCTCATCGGCTGTCTTGAGCATCCTGAAGTTGTAGGGGAGACCTTCGATATCGGTCAGGAGGAGGTTACCAATTACTGCGAACTGATGCGAATCTACGCCGAAGAAGCAGGTCTGCCCCGCCGCCGGATTCTTCAAGTGCCTTTTTTCAATTCGCGCATAAGTGCTTACTGGATCCATTTCATCACCCCTATCTCCGTATCCCTGGCACGCCCCCTGGCGCAGGGGCTGAAAAATCCGGTGGTGTGCCGCGAAAACCGCATCACCACAATCATCCCACAAGAGCTCCATGACGCCAGAACCGCAATCCGGCGCGCCCTGATGCGCACACGCCAGCACGAGGTTGAAACCGCCTGGAGCGATTCCGGAGAACTGCCTCCGCTGGAGCTGAGTAATCCCGGAGATCCCTCCTGGGCGGGAGGGAGCATGTTCGAGGATTCACGCCGGGTGGTTATCCAGGCCTCTGCAGAACAGATCTGGCCTTCCATAACCTCCCTGGGTGGAGATACAGGCTACTACTACGCCAACTGGCTGTGGAAAATTCGCGGCTTTATGGATCAATTGATTGGCGGTTTTGGTCTACGCCGGGGACGGCGGAGTTCAAAGTTTTTACATCCCGGAGATGCGATAGATTTCTGGTGCGTAGTGAATGTGCAACGCTACCGGACTCTCGTGCTATCCGCAGAGATGAAACTTCCGGGCGAAGCAGCCCTGATCTTCCGCCTCAAGCCCGTAGGTGAGAATCGAACCGAAGTACAGCAAATTGCGCGTTTTTTGCCCCGGGGGCTCCTCGGCCTTGCGTACTGGTACTCTGTGTTGCCATTTCACCATTTTGTATTCAATGGCATGCTAAGGGGGATTGCGCATTCAACCGGCGCACCTTTGTTGCAGGGGCCGCAACACTTTGACCCCAAGGATCAGGAGTGATCTTCCAGCCCAAGGATGTAGAACCACTCATGCTCCGATACCGGCATCACCGAAAGCCGATTGCCCTTCTGGAGTAGTTTCATCCCCGCCAGTTCATCATGCTCCTTCAGTTCTGCGAGAGATATCACACGCTCGGTGTGGCGCACATATTTCACATCCACCATCATCCAGCGTGGTTCCTCCGGATTGCTTTTTGGATCGAAGTGCTTTGAATCCGGATCGAATGCCGTATGGTCTGGATATCCTTCCCGCACGACTTCCATAATCCCTCCAATCCCCGGGGTTTTACAGTTGGAATGGTAGAAAAACGCCTGATCCCCAACCCGCATCGCATCGCGCATGAAATTGCGCGCCTGATAGTTGCGCACCCCATCCCAGGGTTCAGTCTGCTGTGGCCGCTGCTCCAGATTGTCAATACTGAACTCTCCGGGCTCCGACTTCATCAACCAGTAGCGCATGGTAACCGAACCTCCTGTATTATGGGGCTATTGTTCAACAGCTTGCTTGAGGCGCACCAGGGAGCATCCAATTCCCACCACGCACAAACCGCTGAACACCAGCAAAGAGATATGCATACTGTGCAGAAATGCATCAATCGTGTGCTCCGACACCGCAATTCCCGGCATTACGTAGGTAAATACCAGAGTGACTATCATCATACTGCTGAGCATGCCAAAGGTGCGCATACTCGCATTCATCCCTGAAGCTACGCCCAGATAGCGCGTGGGTACGCTCCCCATGATCGTGCTGATATTGGGAGAGGAAAAAAGCGCAAACCCAGTGCCGAGGGCAACGAGCAAAGCATACACCAGCACCATGCTTGAAGCAGCATCGAGGGTGGATGCCAACGCCAGAGCAACCGCACAAAACAGCATCCCTGTGGTCGCGACCAGTGCCGCCGGAATCCGGTCTGCAAGGCGTCCACATGCGGGTGAGAGGATGGTCTGTACCACGGGCGAAATAATCAGTACCGCTCCAGCCTGTTGGGGCCCGAATCCTTGTACATACTGGAGATACAGACTCATAAAAAAAGTGATGCCGAAGGTTGCAGCATAGTTGAACATTGCTGCAAGGTTGCTGAAAGCAAACACCCGATTGCGGGTCAATAGCTCCATATTAAGGATAGGGAACTGCAGACGCGCTTCAAGCAGCAAAAACCCGACAAGGCCCATATTACCCAACCCTATCAGTCCCCATGCCCACAGGCCGCGATTTACATTCACCACCCCGGAGAACAGCAACAGCACCGCAAGCGCATATATGAGTGCCCCACTGAAATCAAAGGGCTCCCCTCTGGCTTCGGCCCAATCCTGCCTGATTTTAGTCCGCACCAGCACATAGGTAAGCAACCCCAGAGGCAACACCATATAAAACAGTGAGCGCCAGCCGAAGTGCTCGACCAGAAAGCCCCCGGTCAAAGGGCCGCAAGAGATCCCGGCATACACACTCGCAACTACAATCCCCAGTGCGCGACCCCGCTCCGCCACGGGAAAGGCCGCCACCACCATGGCCATGGTGGTAGACATAACCATGGCGCCACCAATACCCTGGAAAAAGCGCAGCAAAATGACCCATTCGACATTGGGACTAAGGGATATCAAGCCGCCAAAAAAGGAAAACACCAGCAGACCGTGCACAAAGATACGCTTGCGGCCGTGAATATCGCCTAAACGGCCCATACTCAGGAGAAACACCGCTGCTGCCAGGGCATAGGTGGTTTCAATCAGCCCCAGTTGTTGCGCACTCGCATCGAGGTCGCGCCCCAGCGCAGGGAGAGCCACTCCCACAGCCGACATCATGAACGGCATCATGAAATGCGCCATACATACGGCAAAGAGCAGAGCAGAACGCGATGACTTATCCATGCGGGGCTACTTCTTGTTGCCCTTTTTTCTCTGGCTCTCCTTGAGCAGATCCCCCAGAGTTCCCAGGCCTGCAGAAGGAGCGGCATCCGTGTAACTTTTGGCGCCGGCATCACTTTCCTGCCCGGTTGGTACCAGAGAGATGCGGCGCTCATCCGGGTCGATTTTTTCGATACTCACCTGGATATTCTCGCCCACTTTGAGCACGTCCTGTGGATGAGCAATGCGCTTTCCTTCTCCGAGCTTGGAGATATGCAGCAGACCGTCAATCCCGTCTTCAAGGGTAATAAAGGCACCAAAAGGTGCGAGGCGGCTTACCACCCCGGGATATTGCTGCCCCTCCTTGTAGATGGTTCCCACCTTTTGCCACGGATCAGCCTGGGTGTCGCGCAGGCTGAAAGAAAATCTATTGCTCTCCCAGTCCAGCTTTTTCACTGCTACTTCGAGCTCCTGATCAATACTCAAGACCTGGTTGATGTCCTCAATCCGGCCATAACTGACCTCGGAGATGGGCAGGAGCCCCTCGATGCCGCCAATATCCACAAAGGCGCCAAAATCGCGGATATTTGTCACATGCCCTTTGACAACCATCCCTTCCTTCAGGGTGTTGCGCAGCTCTTCGCGCTGGCGTTCACGCTCCTCTTCAAGGATCGCCCGATGGGAAACCACAAAATTGCGTCCGCGCTCGCCAAACTGGGTGATCCTGAAGCTTACGCTGCGCCCGGGGATACTCTCTGTTTCATCACGGCGAAAACCACTCTGTGAGAAGGGGCAGAATGCACGCACATTTCCGCCAAGCTTCACAGTGAAGCCACCCTTGGTTTCTGCTTCAAAGGTGCCCTCTACCGGAATTCCGCTCGCATGCGCACTTTCGTACTGCTCCAGCCCCGAAGAGCCGCCCCCGATTTTAGTAGTAAAACGCAACTCTCCTCCAGCACGCGACACAAAATACACGGATATTTTATCCTCCAGTGCATATTTGGGATTTCCCTCCTCATCCTGGATTTCGGCACTTGAGAGCACACCCTCACCTTTCTGCCCTACATCGAGAAAAGTCCACTCAGGGCCGATCTGGAGTATACTCGCCTCAACCTGCATGCCGGGTTGGAGTTTAGTACCCATGCGGGCAATGCTCTCCTCAAACATGGCGGCAAAATTTTCATCTTCACTCTCTTCGTGCGCGTCAGTAAATTCTTCGTTCATCAGTGGTTCCTCGGGTAGCGGTTGGTGTGAGATATTCATTTCGGATCAAAAAAAGCCCCGCAACATCACAGCTCTTACTGCACTGTTGCGGGGCCGATAAAAGGTGTAAGTTGTTTAAATAATGAAACTATTGAAGTAGTTCTTCAACTCTATCTCTTTTTAATTCCAGCTTCAATCAACCGGTTCAAACATATCTTTGCCTACACCGCACAGGGGGCAAACCCAGTCCTCAGGCAAATCGGCAAAGGCCGTGCCGGGATCTATCCCATTATCGGGATCTCCCTTCTCAGGATCGTAGATATACCCACAAGCTGTACACTCGTATTTCTGCATTGTTAATCTCCTTACTGATGGGGAAAATGACAGATGTTTCACAATCCAACTTTATCTGTTGGAGCTTATTTGTCAAGGGCTAAGATCCCAAGCGCGCTTATCGTCAGCGCGTATGTGAAAAACCCTTTTCTGTACCGGCTTGTTCATAATAGGCTATCGGTGCTGTTGAAATCCCGAATTTGTTTGTTAAATTAAAGAGCATATAAAAAATAACTTCACACTTAACAGGAGGATTGGATGCGCCATTCTCTTCACTCTGAATACTACAGATACGAACTACAGAGCCCTGATGCATGGATTCGTGGTTTAGGGATATTTCTTTCCGTACTTGGAGTTCTTGCAATAATAGGAGCTTTTTTCACCACCATGATCACCGTCATACTCCTGGGTATTTTTCTCACTGGTGCTGGTTTTTTACAGTTGGCCTACTCCTTCAGCCTTGGTTTTGACAGCGTACTCGGGCGTAGTTCAGCTACCGTATACCTCATAGTTGGAATTATTCTGTTAATTGCACCGGTGGGGAGCGCTATCGGTCTCACGTTTGTATTTACACTATTTTTTCTCGTAGCCGGCTTTATCCGCCTTGGCTACGCTGTGTCTGCACGCAGAATGGGGATCCCCTCCGCATGGTACTTTAGCGGCGCTGCTCTCAATCTTGGCCTTGCTGTTCTGGTTCTGGTCGGACTGCCCGAAACCGGAACCTGGGTCATCGGACTGTTGCTCGGCATTGAACTACTGTTTGCGGGCCTGAATATGATATTTTTGACTTCGCGCCTCCATTTCCATAGCACAGTCTGACCTCTATGTCTGACCACAAGAAGGTTATCTTTTCAACGGAAAAACTAACAATACAGGAAGAGACCTATGCATAAACCATCCACAGTACGCTTTATTGTCATTGCCGCAGTATTGCTCCTCGGAGTCACATGGGCTTTTGCTTCCACGGACAAGAGTCCTTACGCCAAATTCCCCAATGCGCAGTACATCATCAGTGCAGAGCAATTACAGCAACGAATGAATGCAAATGAATCCCTGGTCATTGTAGATGTCAGAAACGACAAACACTTTGACGGCAAAATGATACCTGGGGCTATCCGCATACCATGGTCAACGTTTCGTCTTGATCAGTCAGCCACCAACACCGGAGGTAACTTTGTAGGCTCGGAAAAAGCGCAACAAATTTTCGGTGAACATGGGATATTCCGTAACGATACGGTCATTTTGTATGATTCAGTTGCACGCGATGGTGGCGCTACTGCATCCTATGTGTTCTGGGTTTTTGATCTGCTCGGTCACAAAAATATGGCCATTCTGGAACGTGGCATTGATGGCTGGATTGATGCCGGCAACAAAGTAGTCAACTCACCCGCAAAGCGCGAACCGTTGTTGTATCAGGCCCCGGCAAAAGAGATAGATACGCGCAAAATGTTGGATGATATTTTCATCAACAGGCGACTTGGCGACCCCTACTACCAGATCCTTGATGTGCGCTCACAGGAGGAATATCTGGGACAAGCCCTGAATGAAGGACTTGATGGAACCCCTTTGAAGGCCGGGCACATCCCCGGAGCAATAAACATCAACTATAAAAACAACTGGACGGATAAAGATAGCAAGGGTATCAAGAGCTACGCCGAGCTTGCAGAACTCTACCGCGGCCTGGATCCGAATATCGGAGTTATCACCTATTGCCATTCAGCCAGACGCAGTTCCTTCACCTACTACATTCTGCGTCTCATGGGATTCAAGGATCTCATGCTGTATGACAACTCCTGGTACAGTTGGGGGCGTCCGGGAGCCTTCTTCCCCGTAGAGACACAAGCACAGTTGCTTCCCGGTCAGAGTTTACCGAAGGTGGATCCCAAATCGGACTCATCCAAAGGTGCAAGAAAGTCAGCGCCGGCAGAGCCGCAGGCCAAAACACAGGAATCATCTGATGGCGGCGGCAAAAAATATATTTCATGTGGAGGCTAAGTATGAAGAAAACAGGTAACGCTCCATACTGGCCCATACTCCCGAGTGCAATTGCCCTGGCTCGGCATGGCCATCGGTGGATTTATAGCCGGACGGACATTCGCGCAACAGATAACGGATATTCCTGCTATCTGGGCGCAGCGCTTCGGTAAAAGCCCGGTTAAGCGCTATGCCTTCTGTTTTTTAGGCGGATTTCTCATTCTATTTGGAGCACGCCTCGCCGGTGGGTGCACCCTCGGGCTCTTCCTATCAGGATCAACCCAGTTGGCGCTTAGTGGTATCTACTTCGGGGTGGTTATTTTTGGGATCGCTATGCTTACCACTCATCTGCTATTTAAGAATAAGAGGGATAATAATGGCTGATATCTGGATAGGACTTTTTTCAGGAATCGCTTTCGGCTTTGTAATTCAACGCGTAGGCGCAACCAACCCACAAAAGATGTTTCTGGCCCATTTGATGCGTGAACGCCACATCCCACAGTTTATGCTGCTGGTGGTTATTTTTGCAGCCATCGGTCTTTTCGCTCTTGAAGCTTCCGGTGGCGGCATTACCAGACCATTGCCCACCAGCATTGTTGCTACAGGACTTGGCGGCATAATCTTCGGTATCGGCTGGGGTCTATCCGGCTACTGCCCCGGTACCTGCTGGGCTGCAGTGGGCGAAGGCCGTATGGATGCCGTGTTCACCCTACTTGGGGGCCTCGCTGGCACAGCAGTATTCGCCCATCTGCACGAAGCTCTGATTCCGGCTTTATACATGCCAACCAATATCGGCCAGGTCACCCTCACCGATCTCTTCGGACACCGGGGAGTAGCCGTGGGTGTGCTGGTTATCTTCTTTGGCCTCTCTATCCTACTGATCGGCAAACTGTGGGGGAACGAAAATGACTAGATTTAGAGGTGGCGTTGGTAGTGGCATGACACTGCTTGTTTTCTTAGGCATCCTGCTGGGGGGCGTAACACCGGGCCATGCCACGGATGATGTGCTGCGCGGCTACTATACCCAACTGGAGATTGCTCATCAGGGCCGAACTCTTAAGTTCGGCCCCTTTGTGGGTTACTACTTTAAACCTGTATCCGGCGCCGACACCAGCCAACTAAAGTTCAGGTGCTACAACACCGATCAGTTCTACACCGATGAACTACCGCCCGAAGCTCTGCTATTCAAGGGTGAGGCTCACCTCACAACCCTCCCCGAGGTGCACCCTATACCAAACTCCGGTCAGCGTATCACTCCGGTATTTGCCGCAGAGACTCCTTCTGCCTGGCAGGAGACACGTCCGCAACCGCAGGACGAGTTCCGCCATTTTCATTCAACCTACGACTACAGTGGCGCAACCTATACCGGCTACTGGCTTCGCCACAAAAGCGTAACGGACTTCGTTTACAACATGGGAGGACGCCTGAGTGACGACAGCCCCCTGTATCACCAGGTAAGCACTCAAAACCCCGCAGCCTTTCCTGCAATTATCGAGTTCGACCGCGGGAAATAGGAAGAAATTCAATTTCACGAATTTGTGTAAGCCTTAAGATAGTTCTGCAGCTCTTTGTGCGTAATTCGGACAAAGTACCCCTTGCGCTTGCATCGGGGACAGCGCTCACTTGTAAGATCCTGGTCTGAGCGCGTTAAATGCCCACAGTTACCGCAGCGCCATGCCTGCATGGATGAATCATCATATACCTCAGGGCTGACCCGCGGAGCAATGCAACCGCCCGCGCACAGCAATGTGACACTCCCCGCAAGCCCGAAGCCCAGAGTCGTCAAAAATGTTCTCCTGTCCATTTTCTCTCCTTTGGATAAGGAGTACGCCTAAGATGGGTCATCTAAGTACTTACTGTTTTTTAGCCAACTCATTTAACGTGGCTAAGTCTGCCTTCTCCGCACCTTCATAAACATACTTATAACTGCGTGCGTCAGGGCAATATCTGCGTACAATCTCAACCCAGTCTTCCTCTGAGGGCGTGGCTCCTTTAGCGTACAAATCCTGAATATCCTGTTTGATTTTCCTCAGTTGAATCGAACTGGGTTCTGTTGTTGCTGTACCGAACTTTATTTTTATTTTTTTTGCCAATTCAAGATCATTTTCGGTCATAGTTCCTCCTGCTTGAAGGGTAATCTAAAAGTGATGGCGTCGCAAAAACTCACCAACTGCTGCGTTGAGTTATCCTGTTAATTGAGTGTATCAACGGCAAAACAATTCTTCAATAACGTCAAAATCGAAGCGCTTTTCCGCCAGTTGATGCACCAGATCAATTTTTTCCGTATCCTCATGGGTGATTTTAGAAACATCCGAGGTGATCTGCAGATATAAATCCGAAGTGCTTTTATCCATAACCCGCATATACGGGATGTTGCTGTTGTCAATAATCTGCTGGGTAACTTTACCTACCGCCTGACGACCCGGGATAAGCAGGCCTGCAATTTTACTCCGGTATTCAGACATCTGATACATAACACTCAAGGTTACCAGCAGTTCATCCCTGCTGCTGGTAACAATCAGCAAAGTTGAATCCTTGAGGAGTTCTGTCATCCGCTGCGTCGAAGCGGCTCCGACCTGCACATGGTGGACAATTCTATCTGCGGATTCCTGCTCGCCCTGAATCTCAAGCTCAAGAATCTTGGCAAGACGCCGCATAGTCGGGTTTGCGAGCACCGGCTGATAGTTGAAGCCCCCGAGAACACTAAAGGGTTGATCTTCGAATCCACGCTGAAGCAGATCAAGTACCAGCTCACGTTTATCCGCCACTATCTTGTTCACCAGCAACGCCCGAACATCCGCATGTTCCCGCTCGAAGAGAGCCAGATTCAAATGCACCGAATCGATAACATTGCCAACTCCCCCTCCGGAGATCATAAGCACCGGCGCGTCCAGCATTTTTGCCATCTTTGCGTTGGACATTCCGAGCACAGAACCCACGCCACAGTGACCTGCGCCTTCAATAATTAAAAAATCGCATTCGCGTTCCAGCTTGGCACACGCTTCGACAATCAGCGTGCGCATCTGTGCCGGATCACGTTCTTTGCGCAACACCTTCTGCGTATCTCCGGGCTGCAGCACCAACGGCGACATAAGCTCAATCCAGTCCTCATGTCCCAGAATCTGCGCCATCAGGGCGGCATCCTTATCTGCCGGGATTCCGTTGAGCAGTACCGGCTTCGGACCAAGTGGCTTGATAAATCCCACCCGTGCATATTTCTTGCGCGCCAGATGGAGTAACGACAAACTGATGGTTGTTTTGCCAGAGTGTTGTCCGGTTGCAGCAATAAAGAGTTTTTGTGCCATAATTCGAGCCTCCGCAGACAGCATACATTACAATAAGATTAAAATGTGGCCACACAGTATTATACATATTTTGATAATTGTCTATGCATCAGAAAAGATTTGTTGCCAGGCCGAAAATGGGTATATCTCGCCCGGAAACCTGTTAGTCTGGGCATCATGATCTTACGAACATACATGAATCCACAGGAGAGACTTATGCCGCACATAGCCATGCTTAGCACCAATCAGGATAACTACGCCTACATCCTGCGTCTGGATGGCGGGATAATTGCCATTGACCCGGGCGAAGCAGAACCTGTATTTGCGTATCTGGAGGAAGAAAAATGTGGTCTGGATCTTATTCTTAACACCCACATGCATCATGACCACTGCCAGGGAAACATCGCCTTAAAGCAGGCCACAGGATGCAAAGTGATGGGAAGTGATGAGCGTATTCCTCGAATCGATGAAGTTCTTACTCCGGGAGATAAGCTGCCAACTCCGGCGCAGACACTCCAGATACTATCGACCCCCGGCCACACCCTGAAGGATTGTTGTTACTATCTGCCGCCCCAGGGGGAGCATCCCGGTGCGCTCTTTTGCGGTGATACCCTGTTTTCCGGCGGATGTGGACGCGTATTCGAAGGTAGCGTAGAGCAACTGTTTCAATCCCTGCAGAGCATCGCAGCCCTACCTCCTGCGACCCTGCTCTACTGCGGGCATGAATACACCCTGGATAATTACCGCTTTGCTGAACACATACAACCGGAGTCCCTTGCGGTGCGGCGGAAACGTCAACAGGTAGAAAAATTACGCCGCAGTAAAGAACCCACCCTGCCGGTTTCCCTGAAGGAAGAGATGGTAACCAATCCATTTCTGCGTCCGCACGATTCTGCGCTGCGTCACGCCCTGCGTATGGAGGAATCCACCGATCTGGAAGTGTTTACCGCGCTACGGCAACGTAAAAACCGGTTTTAATAACCAACAATGCTGGCGCAGATCCTATTGCTCTGCGATCTCAGTGCGCATAGCTTGGATACGTTGATACAAAGGTGGATGTGAGTAGTGGAAAAACACATATGCGGGGTGCGGAGTAAGGTTGCTGAGATGATTGACCGATAGCTTCTTCAAAGCATTGATCAGATCCTCCGCATTGTGATGGCGCACAGCAAACGCATCCGCGGCATATTCATTGCGCCTTGACCAGATATGCATGAGCACGCCGCTCAGCAGAGAAACAGGCCGGTAGAGTAGAACAAAAGCCACCAGCCCCACATGGAACACAGCCTGATCCACCCCCAGAGCACGGGAGAACACCGCATATTCCAGGAACAGCGAGAGGAGATAAAACATGATCCCGCTCTGGATAACTGAAAGTACCAGCGCCTGCAAGGTGTGCTTCTTTTTGAAATGACCGATCTCATGTGCCAGTACCGCAACAATCTCCTCCGGGTTGAGATCCTCTACCAGGGTGTCAAACAGCACAATACGTTTTTTGCCCCCCAGCCCGGTAAAATAAGCATTGGCTTTGGTAGAGCGCTTCGAGCCATCCAGCACATACACATCCTTGAGCGGAAAATCCACCCTGACAGCAAACCTCTCAATAGCGTTCTTGAGTTCTCCATCTTCCAATCGGGTCTGCTTGTTGAACAGCGGTACGATGAGGTTCGAGTAAAACAGGGTAAAAAATACGCTAAACGCGGTTAAACTCAACCACGCATAGATCCAGAACATCTCCCGGGTCTGAAAGTAGAACCAGGCTATTCCCGCCAGCACCACGCCACCAATCAGGGCTCCAAGAAGCCACCCCTTGAACTTATCGGCCACAAACGTGCGCGCATTCATGGTGTTGAAGCCAAAACGCTGTTCGATGCCGAAAGTGCGATACAGATCAAAAGGAATCGCGATAATATCCTGTGCCAGGAGGAGCACACCAAAAAAGATCAGCGCCTGCACAATACCGTTTGGGGTTATCTGTGCCGTCAACTGATGCACCCATGCAAATCCCTCAAAAAGCAGGAACCCCAGCACAAGTACAAGACTGAATGTAGAGGTTATAAAGCCGAACCTGGTGTTGGTCTTCTGATATCGCTGCTGTTTCAGGTATCTGTCCGGATCATACAACCCCTGCAGCTCTGCGGTAGGAGTATGTCCTCTCCAGCGTGAATTAAGACCTTCAAGGACCCGCTCAAGGACATAATCCGCGAGCAGAAACGCAATAATGAGATTTAAGACTAAATTTTCCATAGCTTAGGGTTGTAACAGATCACATGGAGAAATGCACTCTTCGTTCACAAAGAGCCGCATAGCCGCATATCCTTCTCTGAACGTTGCTTCTGCATCAACACATGTTAGGCTGAATGATGAAAGAGATGGTAGCTTCTCAAGCACAGCGGTGCCAACTTCAGCGAAAAAGGGAGGAAACAACTTTATGGCTACAGATCTTACAGTGAAGATCGGTGGCGAAGCGGGACAGGGAATCCAGACAGTAGGAGACCTTCTATGCCGCGTATGCCGTCAGGCCGGATATTTTTTTCTGGCCATCAATGACCATGAATCCCGCGTTCGTGGCGGACACAATTTTCTGCAGCTGCGAATCAGTGATTCACCGGTTCTCGCGCCTGCGAGCCAGGTGGATCTGCTGGTGGATCTCGACGGTATCACCTGTGAACAGCATGGAGATGAACTTAAGGATAATGGTCTTATCCTCTGCCGCCCTGAGCAGCAACCCGAACGGGATGGGGTTCTGGCTGTGGATTTTACCCAGTTGGCTGAAAAGGCAGGTGACAAGGCAACGGAAAATACCGTGGCCGTGGCGGTATGCGTCGCTCTATTGGGTGCGGGCGAAGAGCTGTGCCGCAACGTTGTTGCGCAGTTCTTCGCCCGCAGAGATGATTTGAAGGAGATAAATCTCAAGGCTGTACAGGCCGGATTTGCCTGCGTCAGTGAGTCTGGTTTAAAGGGCTGGGATCTTGCCTGGGAGGAACAACAACCTGGGGGGGCTCTCCTCAATGGAGCAAAAACTCTGGCTCTTGGCGCTGTCGCTGCCGGATGTCGCGTGGGGGCATTCTATCCCATGTCACCCGCCACTGGCATCATGGCTCAGCTGGTACAACTGGCTGAGCACTTTCCCATGGTGGTAGAACAGGCAGAAGATGAACTCGCAGCGGTAAATATGGTTACCGGCTCGAATTTCGCCGGCTGCAGAGCTCTTACGGCCACGAGCGGTGGCGGCTTTGCCCTCATGACAGAAGGGATGGGGCTGGCCGCGATTACCGAAACCCCACTGGTAATCATCAACGCCCAGCGCCCCGGGCCAGCCACCGGTCTGCCTACGCGCACCGGTCAGGGCGATCTTCTCTTCACCCTGCATGCCTCTCAGGATGAATTCCCGCGCTTTGTCCTGGCCCCATCCACAGTAGCTGACTGCTTTGACACCATACAGCGCGCCTTTCATCTCGCCGATACATATCAGGTTCCTGTGGTAGTGCTGGTGGATCACTATCTGGTGAGCACATCCATGCTGGTTTCTGAAAGGCTGGAGGTAAGCCCTGATGCCGCTCCCAAGGCACCACCGGAGCCACCTGATGATCCCGCCACCTATGAGCGTTTCGCTCTCACTGAAAACGGCATTTCGCCGCGCCTGTTCCCGTGTCAGAGCCAGGCCCTGGTAAAAGCCACAGGGAATGAACATACACCCGATGGGCATGTGAGCGAAGGGCGGCAAAACCGCAACGCCATGGTGGAAAAACGCCTGGCAAAACTGCCGGCCATGAAAAAAGAACAACGCCCTCCCCTGCTCTATCATGAAGAGGCCGAATGGCTCCTGGTCAGCTGGGGATCCAGCTATGGCATGGTTCGGGAAGCTGTTGATATATTGCGAGAGCAGGAGTTCGACATTGGTATGGTGCATCTGGTGGATATGTGGCCGCTACCTCAGGAACCTCTCCAGGGAATCCTGAGCCAGCACAAATGGCTGTTGGTAGAGCAGAACGCCACTGGTCAGCTGGGTTGGATGCTGCGTGCCGAACTCGGAGTGGAACCCCAGGGTTCCATTTTTCAGTACGATGGCAGACCCCTGGAAGTGGAACGCGTGGTAAAGCAGGCAGCAGCAAGGATAGGAGGTTAAATCTATGCCGACAATACAGGATTACTCCAACAACTTTGAAAATAAATGGTGCCCCGGATGCGGTAATTTCGGAATTCAGCAGGCCATGAAAAAAGCCTTTGTAGCCCAGAATCTCTCGCCCCATGAGCTCCTGATTATATCCGGTATCGGGCAAGCCGGGAAAACGCCCCACTTTCTCGAATGCAATTTCATGCACACCCTGCATGGGCGTGCTCTCGCGGTAGCCAGCGGGGCTAAGCTCGCCAACCATGAGCTCAATGTAGTGGTAAATTCCGGCGACGGTGACTGCTACGGCGAAGGTGGAAATCATTTTATCCACGCCATCCGACGCAATCTGGATCTGACCCTGCTGGTGCACAACAATCAGATTTACGGACTCACGAAAGGACAGGCATCACCCACCACCGAAGAAGAAATGATCACCTCAATCCAAAGCCATGGAGTCCTCAACCGCCCCATCCGCCCTCTGGCTGTAGCACTGAGCCTTGGTGCGGGCTTTGTCGCACGCGGATTTTCCGGCCAGCCTAAAGAGTTATCTCAACTGATCCAGGCAGGTATGGATTACAAAGGCTTCAGTTTAATCGACATTCTGCAGCCATGCGTGTCGTTCAATCACTTAAATACCATGGCATGGTACAAGGAGCGCATTGTAGATGTAACCTCCCTCGAGCACGACACCCAGGACCATCAGGCAGCTTTCCAACTGGCTATGGAATGGGATGAACGCATCCCTACAGGAATTCTTTTTCAGCAGGATGAAGATGATTTCACCACGCGTAACCCGTGGCTGCAGGATGGCCCCATGCTGCACAGGAAATATGAAGCCGAAAAAATAAGGGATTATATTGACGGTCTGTATAAGTGATAATGGTGATAACGCAAAACGCAGGCCGGGGATAAATTCACCGGCCTGCATGCCTTGAAATATGCTTCAGGCAAGTAAGCATAAAAAGATATGCTAATCTGGTATCTGTCCCACCTGCTTCAAAACAATTCCCAATCCCGCCACTTCGTCGATACAGGATGGTTGTAATGCCAGAAAAATCCCTGAAAATGAGTGGAAAAAGCCAGACAATAAAGGCTCCTTGGTCCATTTCTGTCGAGGAAATTGCGAAACGACTTGATCTTGAACTGGATAAAGGTTTAAACAAAAAACAAGTACGCCGCAGGCTGCATACCCATGGTTCCAACCTGCTGCGCCAAAAGAAAAAAGTCAGTGCATGGCAGATTCTACTCAATCAATTCAAAAGCCTGGTAATCATTCTTCTCGGCATTGCCTCAGCTGTTGCGTTTATGTTCGGCGAATGGATCGAGAGCTTTGCTGTAGCTATCGCCCTGATTCTCAATGCGGTAATCGGCTTTTTCACTGAACTCAAGGCAGCCCGCTCTATGGAGGCCCTGCATCAGCTGGAACAGGTCAAGGCCCGCGTCCATCGCAATGGGCATAACAGCGAGATCCCCGCCGCCGAGCTTGTTCCTGGAGATGTGGTCCTTCTCGATGCAGGAGATATCATCCCGGCCGATCTGCGCCTAACTGAATCAAATATGTTGCAGGTGGATGAATCCGCTCTGACTGGAGAATCGGTTCCCATTCCGAAAACGACCGACACCCAGGAGGAATCCACCCCGCTGGCCGAACGCTCCAACATGCTGTTCAAAGGCATGCCCATAACTTCCGGTTCGGGTGCCGGGATCGTCATCGCCACGGGAATGAATACCGAAATCGGCACTATCGCCGGCCTGGTTCAGGAAGCCGAGGATGAAATGACGCCCCTGGAAAAGCGCCTGGAGCGTCTGGGCAGACGTCTGGTGCTCTTGACCCTGGTGATGGGCGTAGTAGTAGCCGTAGCGGGGATAATCGGCGGCAGAGATGTGCTCCTGGTACTTGAAACCGCCATCGCCATGGCCATAGCGGCGGTTCCGGAAGGACTGCCCGTCGTTGCTACCATCGCCCTGGCACGAGGCATGTGGCGCATGGCTGAACACAACGCTCTCATCAGCCGCCTCTCTGCGGTGGAAACCCTGGGCGCAACCACCATTATACTTACCGACAAAACCGGAACCCTGACCCAGAACCGTATGCTGGTACGCAGATTCATCCTGGCGGGGAATGAAATTGATGTGGAGGATAAGAGCGCTCCCGATGTGGAGCACAATGCAGTTCTCGGACAAATTCTCCAGGTTGGAGCGCTGTGCAATAACGCCGCCCTCGACAATGGTAAGGAGATGGGCGATCCCACTGAAACTGCCCTGCTGCGCATAGCCGAGGCCTCAGATATACACCGCAACGATCTGCTGGAACAATATCCTGAAATCCGCGAAGAAGCCTTCAGAGCCGAAACCAAAATGATGGCGACCTTTCACGAGCACGAAGGAAACATTTTGGTGGCAGTGAAGGGTGCGCCTGAAGCAGTGGTGCAATGCTGTACCCATGTAGCCGATGGGGATAAAACCCTTGAGCTATGTGATAAAGAGCGCGCCAGGTGGGAGAATAAAAATCTCGAACTGGCCGAGAAAGGGATGCGCCTCATTGCCCTGGCGCAGAAAAACACAGCCAGCAAAGAGGATGAACCGTATCAGGCGCTGACCCTGCTCGGATTTGCCGCCCTGCACGATCCGCCACGTCAGGATGTCCCCGAAGCGCTCCGGGAATGTGCTACTGCAGGTATTCGCGTCATCATGGTCACGGGTGACCACCCCGCCACCGCTCGGGGAATCGCTGCGGCAGTGGGACTTAATGCAGAAGAGGAATCCACCCTGAACGGTGACACTCTGCAAAACACGGATTCTATTTCTGACCTGGAGCAGGAGAACATACTCAAGGCGTCGATTTTTGCGCGTGTCACACCGGAGCAGAAACTCAACCTGGTTTCACTCTATCGCGCCAAAGGGGAAATCGTGGCCATGACCGGTGACGGCGTCAACGATGCTCCGGCTCTCAAAAGGGCTGATATCGGTGTAGCCATGGGGCAGCGTGGCACTCAAGTAGCCAAGGAAGCTGCAGACATGGTGCTTAAAGACGATCGCTTCGGCACCATAGTAATGGCGATTCGTTACGGGCGGGGAATCTTCCACAATATCCGCAATTTTATCTATTACCTCATCTCCGGTAATGTCAGCGAGGTCGCCATTATCACCCTCGCAACCCTGGTGGGGGCTCCCCTTCCTCTTCTACCCCTGCAGATCCTGTATATCAACCTCATCGGCGATGTGTTTCCCGCCCTCGCTCTGGGAATGGGTGAGGCACGTCCCCAGATCATGCAGCAGCCCCCGCGTGACCCCGAAGAACCGGTACTGACCAGGAATCACTGGCTCGGCATCGGCGGTCATGCACTGGNNNNGTTCAGAGAGCCCTGTGATACGCAATGAGATCACCACCAACCCGCATATCTGGGGCGCCATCGGTATCGGCCTGGGACTCTTGCTACTCGCAATCTACCTTCCGGGTCTTTCAACCATTCTAGGCCTCACCCCTCCCCATCTTCAGGAATGGTTCCTGATTCTCTCAGCGAGTCTGGTTCCCCTGGTTGTGGGCCAGGGTGTGAAGTTTACAAGCACGCTTAAAATCATAGGGTGCTCCTGATCGAACTTGTAAAGCTTTTCAGCATATGCGACCTTTGTGGTTAGCATATCGAACTGAGAATAAACCACCTTAGGTAGGATTGAGAATATGACAGAGAACCAAGTCAATGACCTGGCCGGCCAAATTCAGCAACTGCTACTTCCCAAGGGCTCACCCTCATGTGATTGGTGCTGTATAGGGGTAAGAAATCGCATGGCGGTGGGAGTCGGAGGTGATTTTTTTGATTTCATACCCACCAACGATGGATGCCAAATGGTTATGCTCGGTGATGTTACCGGCCACAATGTCGCGGCCTCTGTGGTTATGGCTCTTCTGTATGGTTATATTCACCGTAGCATCGAAGAAGCGTGTTCCCCGTTGGACGTAGTCCGGCGGGTAAACAGCTTTCTTAAAAAGTTCGGTGAGCGCGGTGAGGTCTATGACCACCTGTTTTCCTCCACATTATTTTTCGGAATAATTGTCCCTGATACCCTGCAAATGCACTATGTAAATGCAGCGCAACCGCTTCCTCTGGTGCGCCGCGATGGCAGCCTTATTGAACTTGAAGCAAGTGCACCACTGATCGGTTTCTTCGACCTCGAAGATGACATAGTAAAAACTTTTAACTTCCAGGCAGATGACCGTTTTTTTCTCTATACCGACGGTGTCACCGAACTTGCCGATAGTCAGGGAGAGATGTTCGGGACACAGCGCCTGAAAGAACGGCTGCAGAAAGATCGAGGCGATCATCAACAATTTCTTGATAATCTATTTACCTCTCTGAGACACTTCAAGGGCTCAGCTTCGCTCCAGGACGATTGTACGGGCATCGTCGTTGATTTTCATGGGGCCAATTCAGAAAAATAATTTATCTTGCTACGAAATAGCTGCATAAG
>JAIVHC010000069.1 GCA_020201305.1 Geobacteraceae bacterium | reverse complement strand
CTGCAGCGCCTCGAAGTGCTCAACTGGGGCACCTTTGACGCGCGCATCTGGACTCTGGAGCTCGAAGGGAAGAACGCCCTGCTCACCGGAGATATCGGCTCCGGAAAATCCACCCTCGTGGATGCGGTGACCACCCTCCTCGCCCCGAGTCAGCGTATCGCCTACAATAAGGCCGCCGGCGCAGATGCGCGCGAACGCTCCCTGCGCTCGTATGTCCTGGGGTATTACAAATCGGAGCGCCAGGACACCCTGGGAAGTGTGAAGCCCGTGGCACTGCGGGATCACAACAGCTATTCGGTGATTCTGGGGGTATTCCATAACGCAGGATATGCGAAAACCGTGACCCTGGCGCAGGTGTTCTGGATGAAGGACACCAAGGGTCAGCCGGCACGCTTTTATGCCGCATCGGAACGCGACTTAAGTATCGGGAGTGATTTCTCCCGTTTCGGCACCGATATCAACCAACTGCGCAAGCGTCTGCGTAACGACAGCGTGGATATCTTCGACAGCTTTCCTCCTTACGGTGCCTGGTTCCGGCGCCGCTTCGGTATCAACAACGAGCAGGCTCTGGACCTCTTCCTGCAGACCGTATCCCTGAAATCGGTAGGGAATCTGACCGATTTTGTGCGTAACCACATGCTCGAACCCTTTGATGTGGAGCCACGTATACAGGCTCTCATCGGCCATTTTGACGACCTGAGCCGCGCCCACGAAGCAGTGCTGAAAGCAAAGCGCCAGGTGGAGATACTCACCCCCCTGGTGGCGGACTGGAAACGCCACACCGAGCAGGAGCAGGAGGTGGAGAACCTGAGTAACTGCCGCGATGCCCTGACCCCGTGGTTTGCAGAGCGCAAGCTGGAACTCCTCGACACCCGCCTGCACAATCTGAGCACCGAACAACAGCGCCATCAGGCGCGCATAGAGCGCACGGAACAGCAACGCCGCGAAGAGCAGATGCGCGAACGTGAACTGCGCCGCAACATTGCGGAACAGGGAGGAGATCGCATCGAACAACTGCAGGAAGAGATCCGGCGCAAGGATGAACAGCTGCAGCGCGGCCGCTACAAGGCGCAGCGGCATACGGAGTTACTTCAGGAGCTGGACATGGTTGCGCCTGAAGATGAGGATGCGTTTATGCGTCAGCGCCACGAGTGTTGCACCTTGCGCGAGCGCACCCTGGAAGAGGAAACCCGTCTGCAGAATTGCATCAACGAGGAGAGCGTCACCTTTACCCGTCTGCGCACCGAACACGAGCAGCTTGAAGCGGATATATCCAGCCTCAAATCGCGCCGCAGCAATATCGGCAGAGCCCAGATCAGCATGCGCCGCGCCCTGTGCGAAGCACTGGAGGTGGATGAAGAGCACATGCCCTTTGCAGGCGAACTCCTCCAGGCATGCGAAGAGGAGCGCGCATGGGAAGGCGCCATCGAGCGCATGCTGCACAACTTCGGCCTCTCACTCCTGGTCCCCGAGGATATGTACTCCCAGGTAGCCGCATGGGTGGATGCGACCCACTTAGGTGGACGGCTGGTGTATTTTCGCGTGCGCGCCCCCAGAAAATCCCCGGCGGCAGAGCTGAAGGAAAACTCCCTGGCGCGCAAACTCCGGATCAAACCCGACTCCCCCTTTTATCCCTGGCTCGAGCGCGAAATAACCCAGCGTTTTGATGTAGCCTGTTGTACGAGCGCAGAACAGTTCAGACGCGAGACCAAAGCGATCACCCGCGCCGGACAGATAAAAGCACCGGGTGAACGCCATGAAAAAGATGATCGCCACCGCATCGACGACCGCAGCCGCTATATCCTCGGCTGGAGCAACGCCGCCAAGATAGCGGCCCTGGAGGAGAATGCACGCCGACTCCAGAATGAGATATCCAAGGTGGGAGCCCGCATAGCAGATCTACAGCAGGAGCAGAATACCCTCAAGCAACGTGGGGAAATCCTTTCAAAGCTGGATGAATATCCCGATTTTTCCGAACTCAACTGGCGCCCCCTCGCCCTCGAGATCACGCGTCTGGAAGAAGAAAAACAGCATCTGGAACAGGCGTCCGACATCCTGCAGACGCTGGGCACACAACTGCATGAGGTGGAAGAGGCTCTGATAAAAACCGATGCGGAGCTGCGCCAGGCTTACGCCGAGGATGCAAAAACCCAGCAGAAATTCACGGATGCACAGCAGCTGCGCGCACAGACCTCAACTCTGCTCGAGGAGGCGACACAGAAACAGAAAGAACACTTTGAGCAACTTTCCACCCTGTATACAGAGGCGCTGGAAAAGCAGAAGCTCACCCTTGAAGGGTGCGAGAAGCGTGAACGCGAAATGCGCGAATGGCTGCAGGTAAAAATAAACAACAAAAACCGCTCTCTCGCCTACCTGCGGGATAAAATCCACGATGCCATGCGCTGCTACCGCACCGAATACCCCCTCGAAACCCAGGAGGTGGATGTCGCAGTGGAATCCGGGCATGACTACCAGCAGATGCTCGAACAGTTGCAGGCCGACGACCTGCCCCGTTTTGAAAAGCGTTTCAAGGAGCTCCTGAACGAAAACACGATCCGCGAAGTGGCGAATTTCCAGTCGCAGCTCAACCGTGAACGCGAAACCATCAAAGAGCGCATCGCGCGCATTAATGAATCCCTGATTCAAATCGATTACAATCCGGGGCGCTACATCGTCCTTGAAGCTCAACCCGCCCCCGACGTGGATATCCGCGACTTCCAGCTGGAGTTGCGCGCCTGCACCGCAGGAACCCTGAACGCCCCGGAGGATACGCAGTACTCGGAAGATAAATTCCTCCAGGTGCGGCGCATTATCGAACGCTTCCGCGGACGCGAGGGCCAGACGGAGCAGGATAAACGCTGGAGCGCCAAAGTCACCGATGTGCGCAACTGGTTTGCATTCGCCGCGAGCGAGCGCTGGCGCGAGGATGACACCGAATACGAACACTACGCCGATTCGGGTGGAAAATCGGGCGGGCAGAAGGAAAAACTCGCCTATACCGTTCTTGCAGCAAGCCTGGCGTACCAGTTCGGGCTCGAATGGGGCGCAGTACGCTCGCGCTCGTTCCGTTTTGTGGTAATTGACGAAGCGTTTGGGCGCGGTTCGGATGAGTCCGCGCAGTACGGCCTCCAGCTCTTTGCCCAGCTCAATCTGCAGCTCCTGATTGTCACCCCCCTGCAGAAGATCCACATCATCGAGCCCTTTGTCTCTAATGTCGGATTCGTGCATAACGAGGATGGCCAGACCTCGGTGCTGCGCAATCTGAGTATCGAGGAATACAGGGTGCAGAAACAGAGGTTTCAGAAATGAAATGGACCACCCCGGCTGATCTCCGCGCTCAGGTTCAGCGCCTGTGGGAACGCGGCCTGATTCTAACCTCCATGTGTGAGGCGCAGGGCGA
>JAIVHC010000240.1 GCA_020201305.1 Geobacteraceae bacterium | reverse complement strand
GTGTAGCCGGTGAGGCTGCGTTGCTCGCGCGGCAGATCCATTCCTCCCACACGGTTCGGAGGGATATACTTTTTGTACCACTCCTTGCTTTTTGCACCGATGATGTTTCCATCTTCGTCCTCCACCACCAGCCAGCTTCCATCTTCGCGTTCCTGCACCAGGGCAATACTGCCGGTATTGGCCCCGATCAGCTCCGTAGCCTTGGACAGTACCCGGTTCAGAAACGGTTGTAGCCCTTTGAAGCGTTCCTGCAGCAGATCGTTAATCTCCGAGAGTACCCGGATCTCCATGTGCTCCCCACCGATCTCGCGGATTACTCGTTCTGCCATCTCCGCGTGTGAGTCGAGGAGGCCGCGCTCAAAATCAGTGAAGTTGTAGCCCTTGTCGGTGTAGTAGTTGACTACGCAGATGATGCGCCGACTGCGTGAAGCGTAGCGCGGCACCGCATACAGCGACTTCAGCCCCAGCTCTTCCGTAAGATAGCGCTTTTGCAGAGGTTCTGCTGCGAGGTTGGAAAAGTACAGCGGCGAGAGGAAGCGCTCATCCACGATGGTGCCATCGTTGGCGATATAGCGCGAGAGCAGGGATTCCCCCTTCTGCAGACTGATCATCTGCTTATCCTCATAGAGCTTGCGCGCACTTGATTCGCGCGAGTAGGAGGTGAGGATGCGCAAGCCCTGGGCGTCCCCTTCGGAGCCCAGGGGAGCGGGGATCAATACCGAAGCGAGGGTAAGGTTCTTTACCAGACGCACCGCCGATTTCATCATGTGTTGGGCGGCTTCGCGGTTTTTGCGTTCATCGATGCGGCGTGCGAGGAGGAGCTGCTGGTGGTACTTGCGCGCGATATCGAGGTTTGGCACCACCTGGGAGAGAAACTTTTTGAGTTTCTGCTGCTGCAATTCGTACGGAATCCGCCCTTTGCGCGTACTGTCTACACACAGCACCCCTATGGAGCGGTTTTTGTGTAACAGGGGGAGGTTGTATGTCGCCTTGATATTGAAGCGCTGGGTAAAGTTGATCTCTTTAGGAGTCTCCAGTGCACTGGTGTCGCTCTGCTTGATCTCCTCCTGATTAACGTATACCCGCGAGGTGATGAACTCCAGGGTGTTGATGGGGAAATTCATACGCTGCAGGTCCTCGGCCAGAGGTCCGGTAGCGATGGCACAGGTAAGGCTTCCCTGGGTGAAATCCTCCAGATAGATGCGCAGACGGTTGTGTCCGGTAAGGAGATTGACTGTATGAGCCATGAGGTGGAGAATATCTTCGATACTCTCCTTGCCAAAGCCCTGAATTTTGCCCACCAATTGTTCGATGTCGGTGGTGGTTTCCGGCGTTATTTTCCTGGCGGTATTCAATGGTCTCTCCCTCAATCTATCCGGTATCGGGTGCGCACTTATCTCAGTAAAGGCGAGGAATCAGTTCGATTTGCGGCGCTGTTCCTTGATCTGGTTCATCATCATGCCGGATATGTCTTTGCTCTGCTCTTCTGCCGGGACAATATCTTCCATGTGAATATCGAAGACCAGGCGCCTGCCCGCAAGGGGATGATTGGCATCAAGTCTCACTTCAGATTCGGTTATCTCCTTAACCATAACATAGAACAAAGAGCCATCCTCCTTGGTGACCTCGATCTGATTGCCCACGGAGAATTCCAGCCCTTCGGGCATCTCGGTACGTTTAACCGTCTGAATGAGATCCTGGTTCGGCTTGCCGTAGCCCTTCTCCGGTTCGATGGTGACGGTTTTCTTTTCTCCGGCAATCATACCTTCCACCGCCTCATCAAATCCTTTTAGCACCTCACGCTGACCCACAATAAAATTGAGAGGTTTTTCCCCGTCTGAAGAATCAAATATTTCGCCGTTTTCCAGCCGTCCGGTATAATGCACCTTGACGGTATCGCCTTTTTTTGCCACAACCATGTTGTTTCTCCTGTAATTTTTTGCATAGCTATCACATTGAATTTTTTAAGGTTAAGACTAGGTAGATTCAGAGTGAATGTCAATTGCGAGTTGCTCCCTGGGTATAATTGTGGAGGTGTAGTATGGATAAAGACACTCTGCTCAGAGAGATTGAGCAGCGCCGTGAACCCGCGCACTGTTTCATCCGCTGGGTGCGCCCCGATGGAGCGCATGAATGTGAATTGCTCGACTACTTTGTGCGCGTGCGGGCGGCGCAGGAGGAAGTTACCACCTTTGATCTGCTGGATATCGAAGATATGTGGCAGGAGCTCCTGGCGCTGGGACTTTCGGGCTTCAGTCGTGCGGTGCGCAAGGGGGTCGAGGTGATCGACTGGGTACAGACAGACGAGCACGGGGATCAGCAGGTACGCAGTTGCTGCTTTCGCGCCGAAGGGCTGGGGGCTCTCTACGATGAGGTTAAGAAACTTCAGGCGCGGCGCAAGGGCTGAGCAGGGGCAAATCAGACGTCGGAGCTGCCCCCCACGCTAACAGTGGTACCACCGAAGGAAACCTGTTGCCCGGGGAGGATTTTGCATCGCTTGCGCGTCTCTACCTGACCATCCACCAGCACCTCACCGGCACCGATGAGGTTTTTGGCCATGCCTCCACTCCCGCACATGCCGGTGACTTTCAGGAGCTGATGCAGCTCGATGTGTGGACTGCCTTCGAGTTCGAAATCTATGTGTGACATTAGCTTCGCCTTTCATTATCCCCTGTAGGGGCTTGCCCCTGTGCCAGCCCTACGGGTGCTGAACGAAATAAGATGGCACTAATTCCCGTTTCCAACTCACGAGCGCGCCAGAACCAGCCCCGCTGGGAGGGCTTCGCCGAACTGCAGGGTGCGATCCGCATCATCCATGGCGACATAGTGCTCCACTACCGCGATCTGACGCGCGGAAGCCGTACTGCTTTTGAGCTTCGAAGCGATGCGTTGACGCACCTCTGGATCAATATCGATATCCCGTTGCTCGGTACAGCGCGCCGCCTGGGAAAACATGGCGTTAAGCCCGCTGAAGGCCGCAGCATTCCAATCCAGGGATTCCATACGTTCGAAGATGCGTTCCACTTCACGGGGATGGACGATACTTTCGCGTCCGGCATATAGTGGATTGCGGCTCAACAGGCGCCCCAGCGCCCAGGTATAGGGCGGAGTGTGCTTCAGGTTTCCTTTCAGCAGGCGTTTGCTGAATATCTGCACCAGATCGCGTTTGGTTTCGGGGCTCAGGTGCTCCAGCGCTCCGGCGAGATATACCATTTCCGGTTCGGGTTCGGTCTGATTCTGCAGCACCGTGAAGATGCTTTCAAATAACTGCTGCTGGCGCTGGCGGTTCAACCCTCCGGCAACGCGGCGCCACAGCAGATACCACTGCTTTTGAATCCGCTTCTCTTTGGGGAATGCCATCCCCAGTTGTTGCAGGCGCCACAGCTGCTCGATGCGTGAGTCATCGTGCTCCAC
>JAIVHC010000068.1 GCA_020201305.1 Geobacteraceae bacterium | reverse complement strand
ACCGTCAAGGGCTCTCGACAGCACTCCGATTTCATCACCTCGATCCATATTTAGCCTTTTGTTGAAATCGCCTTTGGCGACTTCATTGAGCAGGGTTGAAACCTGCCCGATAGGTCGCACAATAGCTCGAGAGAAATAAAACAGAAGCAAGCCAATAAACACTGCAGCCAGGAAGACTGAAAATCCTATAGCCTTAAAAACCGAGTGCAGTGCGGCAACATTACTCTGATTGTCCAGAATGATCTCGATGACACCTATCGGTTGCCCTATGCTGTCGCTGATAATCCCGGCTCTGACCAATTTGGGTGTCCCGGCAATGGTTGCTTTTTCAAGCAACGACGTGCCGCCGAATACCTTGCTCAATTCAGCTGTTGTCAATTCAGAATCAGTAGTTTTTGCATACAACTGAAAACCATCTTTATCTTTCAAATGAAAAATCACATCGGCATCATAAGTATTTTTGAATTCCGCAACAAAATTCTCATCAAAAGCGAGGCCGAATTCAATCGCGCCGACATGACGACCTTGATGATATGCGGGTACCGCCCCGCGAATACCGAATCCGCTTTTACCCCGAGCCGGACCTAAATAGGCCCTTTTTTCCTGATTAACCCGGGCAATGTCCGGGCGCCGGGAAGTCAGATTATCGCTATGCTTTCCGGGACTGTGGGCACGGAAAATAGTAACATTGTTCGGACCATGGAAGTGAAGTTGGCGGAGGCCTTCCTTTTTTAAATTCTCAAATATCGGCACATACTCTTGCTTGAGATAGTCACGATCACGACGCGCCATGGCAGCCGTCACCGCTTCTGTCTGCGCCAGCAGATTAGCCATATCTGCGGCAGCTTCGGCACGAGCCTGCAGAGAGGCCAGCAAGGTTTCATAACGCGCTTGACTGCGTTCTGATTCCTCCTGACTGATCACCTGATTAAATTGGTTAAGAATCAAAGGAATCACAATCGCGGCCACAATGATGGTAGCGATTATAACACCAGCGCCGATTTTAACCCCAAGTTTTAAATTTTTCATGCGTATCTTCTCCTTTGCCTCCTTTTTTCGTGATAAATATGCGGTTATACCGCTTCGTTTTATTCTAAGTTGTGATATTGGACGTGATTTACCGCTCCACTGTTCCCACCACCGATTTACGCCCCCATTCCAGGGCTTCATTGTGGGATTTGAAGAACAGATCGAGGCGCTGCGGTCCTTTGATGGCTGAGCCCTTGTCGCAATAGGCCGTGGTATGAAAGGTTTTCTGGTAGCTGGAACTGCAGCCACACAGGATTCCGAACACGCATAGACACACAATCAGCCGCACAACTACCTCCTGCACTTAGTTTGAGGATATTTTTGTATTTTATCCCAGCGGATACGTGCACTTTAGCATAAATCCACCTCGCGCAGTAACGTTTTGTGCCTGCAGGCGTTCCCCCCTGGAGAATATCTGTTGTTGTAGATTTTTCTGCGGGTGTATAATGATGTCATTTACGCTGAATTTATTCCCTTGAAGGGGTGCGCTGTTGCGCGCTTTAAACAGGTACAGGAGAGTTGATATGCGCAAAGTAGGTAAGATTATCGCGTTTTCTGCCATTGCGTTGCTTCTGATCGTGGCAGGAGGAGCCATCCTGGCCAAACTCCTGCTTACGCCGGAACGGATCCGCGCCGCCGTGGTGCCCCTCGCGCAGGAACATCTGGGGCGCGAAGTATCTCTGGAGGGGATAGAGTTCAGCATCTTTTCCGGCATTGTGCTGGAGGGGCTGGAAATTAAGGAAGCGAATGGCGAAGATACCTTCGTCAGTGCCGAACGTGCCCTGCTGCGCTATCGCCTGTGGCCGTTGCTCAAACTCCAGCTCGAAGTGGATGAAATTGCACTGATAAAGCCGCATATCCGGGTGGTACGTCATGCTGATTCGAGCTTCAACTTCAGCGATCTTTTGCAAGCACAGAATGACACAAAACCACCCGCGCCCCCAGCGGACACAGAAACCTCGGCAGCACAGGCGGGTGCGGCAGCTGCCGCTATCAGTATCCACATTGCGAACCTGACCCTTGAGGATGGAACCCTTCAGGTTGTCGATCATGCCGTGGCAGCGCCGCGCTCACATCAGTATGAGCTCAGTAACTTCAATCTCAATGCGCGTGCCATCGCACTGCGCCAGACATTTCCGCTCAAAATCTCCTGTAGCATTAATGGGGCGGCGCTGGAAGGAAAAGGTCAGGTTAATCTGTTGAAGCGCACCCTGGAAGCGGAGGCAGCGTTAACCCGTTTCGACGTGGAAGCATTTGCACCCTATTTCGTTTCAGCCATTCCCGGTGAGCTCCACAGCCTCGCGCTGAGTGCGCAACTCAAAGTGAGTGCGACCCCTGCGGAGATCTCTTCGAGGGGAGAGATTTCCCTGGAGGATATCGGCCTTACCCTTGCGGCGATGCCTGATGCTCCCATCAAGGATGCCACCTTTCTGCTCAACTACGCGGGCACGTATCAAACTGCGCAGGGTGGCGTACAACTGGATAGGGCGGAGCTGAACTACAACGGCATCAAGGCCGAGCTCCAGGGTAAAATAGGCAGCATCAATTCCACCCCCACCCTTAATCTGGATTTCAGCACCCCCGCCATCTATGTGGCGACGCTGCTGCAGGCGCTTCCGCCGCAACTGATAGCGGCGCAGGATATGAATCCGGCGGGGAGTCTGCGTCTGCAGGGTCAGTTGCACGGAGAGGTCTCCACCGGTGCTGCGCTGCTGCAACGCGCTGAAGTGGAACTGGCGGGAGTGGAGGCAGACGTGGAAGGGATGCGCCCGCGCCTGAATGGTACGTTTATCCTTGCAGGGGAGCGCATGCAGAGTGAGGATCTGACCCTGAAACTCGGTTCCAATGTGGCGCAGATGGAGATGGTGGCAAAGGACATATATGCATCTCCTCTGGCCCTGACGCATAACATAGATGCAGAGCGATTTGATCTCGATGCGATCCTTGCCACAGCAGCGGCCCCCGCCGCAGCAGCGGATCAATCTACATCCGGGGGGGGAACCGCAGCCTCGGCACAGGAGATCGGCCCGCTTGACATCCCTCTGCGCCTCGATGGAAGCATCAATATTGGCGAGGCACTCTATCAGGGCTTGTCTATCACCAACTTCAGCATGCGCTATCGCCTGCGCGATAACGTCCTCGACATTGACACCTTGAGCGGTTCCACCTGTGGAGGCACCGTTACCAGCAGCGCCAATATCGATTTGCGCCGCCAGGGGCTGGAGTACCGAGGCGAAACCCGTGTTGAGGGGGTGCAGGCCGACCCGCTGATAAGTGCCCTGGCACCTGAATCCGCGAATACGGTGTTCGGCGCTCTCAATCTGAATGCCAGCTACCGTGGCCATGGCACCCTCCCCGAAACGCTGAAACGACAGTTGATCGCCAAGGTGGAGCTCAATATGGATCAGGCGCGTATCAGCAGTACCAGGCTGACCAATGCAATCGCGAATTTTCTGAGTCTTGAGCAGTTGCGCGATATCCGCTTTGACACCTTTGTCGCGAGCGCGGATATCGCCAATGGCAGCGCGCAAGTCAAGGGCGATTTCAGCGGCACCAATGTGCGTGCATATCCGCAGGGGCGTGTCGGCCTGGGTGGGGATCTCAATCTGGGTTTGAATGCACGCCTTGCACCGCGTCTCGCGCAGGAGCTGGATCGCAAGGGTCACGTGGCCGGGCTCCTCACCAATGATGAAGGATGGGCTCTGCTGCCGTTAAAGATAACGGGCAATTACGCTGAGCCGCGCATCACCCTGGATGAAAGTGCGCTCTCAGAGCAGGCGACCCGCAAAGCAGTGGAAAACCTGACCCGACGTCTGCTGGATAAAATCGCTCCGGAGTCGGAACCCTCTGCGGAAGGCGAGGCCCCGGAAGCAAAAACGCAACCCGACAAAGAGGACCCCACTCGCAAATTGATCGACGATGCGTTCAAAAGCATCTTTGGTAACTGATCAAGGTTGAAAAAACCCGAATCTTAGCTAGTCTTTATATCAATGGGGACCATGCACGGATGACACTAATTTAACCACCTTCAGAGTAAACTCGTGATCGTCCCCGGCCTCACCAGAGGGCTGTCCCGAATGTTTACGGGCTATGGAACAGTGACGATTTGCACCGCAAAAGCCTGAGACAACATCCGTGCCAGAACAGTCACGGTTTTACTCAAACCTCTATCAACGCGGGAGGAAGCTTATGCCTGATCTGTGGGAAGAGCGTAAAAAAGCGATCGAGAACGAATATTTTTACAACGAGGAAAAAAGGAAAATAGAGCAGCAGAAGCGCCAGGCACGTGAAGAGTTCATCCGCGTTTATGGCAAAAATCGCTGCCCCAAATGCGGAGATGAAATCGAACCCATAACCTTTCACGGCGTCCCCATGGATAAATGCCCCGGCTGCGGTGGGGTGTGGCTCGGCCCCCGCGATTTTGAAACCCTGGCGCAGAAAGATCACCGCACTTGGTTTGATAAGTGGTTTCAGGCCTGAATATTTGGTGTTTTCTGCGAAAGCAGCATAACCTGATTTTTCAATGTGGGGGATATGTACGTAGGCGTTTGCGCTTCAGATTTTAACCCGGTCTCCACTTCCTTTACCCTTAAGGGTCATGAATATGTAGCGAAAGT
>JAIVHC010000239.1 GCA_020201305.1 Geobacteraceae bacterium | reverse complement strand
AGCCTCGGTTGCAAGTCTGCTGATTCTGCGCAAAACTCTGGTAGGGGTATTTCATGGTACCGAAGAATCAAGTGAATTGGATGATGCCCCGCACGGGAATGCAACTGTGGTTAAGAAGATAGCCCCGGGTATTGATGGACGCGTATCCTTCCACGGTTCGTTCTGGCCCGCGCGCGCCGAACACCATTTTGCCGAAGGGGAGAACGTCGAGGTTAGCGGTTACGCCGATGGGGTGAAAACCATATTGAAGGTTGTCGAAACAGATAGAGGAGAGAACAAATGAACCCTGCACTCTTTGCTGTAATTATCATCACCGTTTTAACCCTGGTGGTTCTGGCGAAAACGGCGACTATCGTACCGCAGAAAAATGAATACATTGTAGAACGCCTGGGGAAGTACAGTCGCACCCTGAGCGCCGGGTTTCATATTCTGATCCCGTTTTTTGACAAGGTGGCATACAAGTTCATGCTCAAGGAGGAGGTTATCAACATCCCGAGCCAGACCTGTATCACCAAGGACAATGTCACGGTGGAGGTGGATGGAATCATCTACCTGCAGGTGCAGGACAGCAAGCTCGCCGCGTACGGAATCAGTGATTACCGCGATGCAGCGGCACAACTCGCGCAGACCACCCTGCGTTCGTGCATCGGGCGCATCGATCTGGACAAGACCTTTGAAGAGCGCGAGCAGATTAACTCCATCGTGGTGGAGGCCTTGGATGAGGCGGCGACCTCGTGGGGAATAAAGCTGCACCGCTACGAAGTGTCGGATATCAACCCGCCCCACAGCGTGAAGCAGGCGATGGAAGCGCAGATGACGGCGGAGCGCGCCAAACGTGCCGAGATTGCAAAGTCGGAAGGGGATCGGCAGGCGACCATCAACCGCGCTGAGGGGGATCGCCAGAATGCGATTCTGCGCTCCGAGGGGGAAAAACAACGCATGATCAACGAGGCCGAAGGACAGGCGGAGCAGATCCGCGCGGTGGCCTCAGCTACTGCTGAAGGGTTGCGCATGGTGGCGGAACAGATGGCAGAGCAGGGGGGTAAGGATGCCGCAAATCTGCGCGTGGCCGAGCAGTATGTGGAGCAGTTCGGCAAACTCGCGCAGGAGACCAACACCCTGATTATCCCGGGTAATACCGGAGATGTCTCCTCCATGGTGGCGCAGGCCCTCGCAACCTTTGAGAGTGTGAAAAGGGGTTAAGCGTAGTTAGGGGCACGGCATGCCGTGCCCCTAACGGCTCAAAACCAGTAGCTGAGGCGCAGAACCCCGTAGCGGCAGTTGAGATCCTGGGTGGTGAAATACTCCTGCGGGATGTAAAAATCCAGATCCACGCGGTACGGATCGCGGCGCCAGTGAACCCCGGCGCGGAAGCGATCATAGGTGCGCTGGGGTATTACATCATAATCGCTGCGTCTCACCCCTTCGAGAAACACATTCCGATCCACGGCGCGGATATCGTATCCAGCGCTGAAATACAGGCTGGTCTCGGTTTGCGGGGAAGACGCCGTTTCCAGTTCAGGGATGTTGAGGCCCACACGCAGGGTTGCCCCCACTGCGGTATCCACATAGATATTGCCACCCCGCCCTTCAAGGTGCCCCACTAGATCGAGCCCCACGCCGTTCTCATGCTCCCATACAGGGAGTCTTCCGTCGAGTTTGAGACGCAGAATCCAGCCCCAGCGCTCGGAAATCTGGCTGTCCCAGCCGTCGTATTCTTTGAATTTCAGTACGGTGTGGGTTACGTCCTGAGCCTCTTCGCCCAGGGCACGTTCGCCCGTGGTGCCGAGAATAAGGCTACTGGTGAGAAGGAGGTTCGGTTTTAGCTGCTTACGGTAATCCCCTCCCAGGTACAGCCACGCACCGTAGGGATGCTGTCCCTCGGGCGGCACGCGCGTGCTGTTTTCTTCCGGGGTGAACAGATCCTGCCCCAGATAAAAGCTGAACGGGCTGTCGGCCGGATGAACTTCAAGCTGCACCCCGCTGGTATACCCGCGGTCCTGGGCGAAAAAGCTGTCGTTGGCGATGCGCAGGCTCCACAGGGTCGGAGCTTCTGCCGCAGCGACCGCAGAGGATGTCATGCCGATGCTGAGTGCAAGGAAAAAAACAGATAGCCACATATAACACTTGTATTTCATTCAATTCTCCTGCGCAGGTTGGGTAGACGTATGTTACGGGCTAGTATTTAAATAACGGAAAGCATGCAATCATACCCTGAAGGGGTGCGAAATTCAAAAAAAACAAACGCCCCGGCGCAGTGGCAGAGGCGTTTGTGGATGCTGCTATCATGGGTCTTACGTTTTCAGGGTAGCGGGTGCCTACCAGTTTTCCCCCAGAAGCTCGAAGTGTGCCTGTGGGTGGATACATGCCGGACACAGATCTACCGCTTCGGTACCGGTGTGGAGGTAGCCGCAGTTACGGCAGCGCCACGTAACCGGCTTCTCGCGCTTAAATACCTGCCCCTTTTCGATGTTGTTAAGCAGATCAAGGTAGCGTTTTTCATGCTGTTTTTCGGATACGCTGATGGCTTCCCACGCTGCGGCGATGTCATGGAAGCCTTCCTTACGTGCAACCTCGGCAAATCCGGGGTACAGATCCGAATACTCCTCGTGTTCACCTGCAGCAGCTTCCTGAAGATTCTCTTTAGTAGTGCCCATTTTGCCTGCCGGATAGGATGCGGTAATCTCCAGCATGTCGCCACCGTCCAGAAACTTGAAAAAGCGCTTGGCGTGCTCTTTTTCCTGGTTGGCGGTCTCTTCAAAGATATCTGAGATCTGCACATAACCTTCTTTTTTGGCGATGCTGGCAAAATAGGTGTAACGATTGCGTGCCTGGCTTTCACCGGCAAAGGCTTTGAGCAGATTTTTTTCGGTTTCGGTTCCTTTAACACTAGCCATGGGTATTTTCCTCCTTCGATTTACACTATAAAATGCGCGGCCCGACCACGTGCCGGACACTTTCGGCGCAGAGTTGGACTCAAGTTGTTTCTTCCTGCGTCCTGAGGCAGGTTTTGCAGATGCCGTAAATCACCATATGCGCACGTTCTACATGTCCCCAATCCTTAAGTTCCTCTTGCAGACTGGTGTGGTCTACAAGGTTCCAGGTGAAATCGGTGATATTGTTACACTTGCGACAGACCACGTGGTGATGGTGAATATGCTGTACTTCAAATCGCGCCTGATTCTGCGTCGATTCAACGCGGTGTACCAGACTGTGATCCACGAGGGTTGAAAGGGTACGGTACACCGTGTCCAGGGAGAGAGAGGGCATTTTGTGCTTTAAACGCTGATACAGCATCTCTGCGGTGGGATGATCCAGTGCGCGTGCGAGTTCGCCATAGATCTCCAGCCGCTGCGGGGTTACGCGGAGGCGCCTCTGGCGGCAGATATCCTCGAATATTTCCATGTGTTCCGGCGGGGCCGTGTTGCAGACCGGGGGTCTA
>JAIVHC010000238.1 GCA_020201305.1 Geobacteraceae bacterium | reverse complement strand
GACGGAGCCAGCTTGCGGATCGCCTCTTCACACTGCAGTGTGTCACAGAAGATCGCCTGGTTGTTTACCGCCGCTCCCAGAAGAATCAGATTGGTGAGCACGGCATTGCCCAACTCGCGGGCCTTGCTGGTGGCATCCAGGCGGATATCCTTCCCTGCAATTACGCTGTTGACTACCAAAACACCATCCGGATGCATAAGACTCTGGTGTACCTCCAGGTTGGCATCCCAGAGGATGAAACCAAGGTCTGCCTGTCCGGTGCGGATCAGAGGGCTGGCGAATTCACCGATCTTGATGCACGATAGTACCGTGCCACCACGCTGAGCCATACCGTGGGTTTCGGAGGTCAGCACGGCGATGCCGCTGTTGACTGCGGCCTGGGCGATAACCCGGGTGAGGAACAGCACCCCCTGACCGCCGATACCGCTGACAATGATTTGTTGTTTCATGTTGTGCTCCATCTGATATTTAATTCTCTCCTTTGATAGCTGCTACCGGGCACACCGGGATGCACGCACCACAGCCGATGCAGCGATCCTTATTGACTATTGCGATTCCATTTTCGGTATCCATGCTCAGGGCCGGGCATTCGAACGCGTCCACGCAGCGGCGGCAGGCGATGCAGGCATCGGTGATGCTGATGCTGTAGCTTGGCTGCTGCTGGAGTACGCCGGGCTGCATCATGCAACCGTGGCGTGCAATGAGTACCGCGACCGAACCCTCTGGGGTGCGGATGTGTGCATCTGCGGCGCGCAGGAGTTCTTCAAAACGCTGATGGTCATATGGATCGCAACATTCGAGGAATTCAACCCCGCTTGCCTTTACCAGCGGTTCAATGGGGATCGTTTGGGTTTCAGCGCCGGTGGCGTTGATCCCTGTATGAGGTACCGGCTGTCCGCCAGTCATTGCGGTTATGGCATTGTCGAGAATCACCACAATGATGCGTGCCTTCTGGATCACCGCATTGATCAGGGCTGTGATACCGGAGTGGAAAAAGGTGGAATCGCCAATGGTGACAACCACGGTGGGGAACTCATCTCCATGATCCTGAACGTAGCTTTGATAGAATCCTGCCCCCTGACTGATGCATGCTCCCATGCAGTGGACGGTATCCACCGCTTTGAGGTTTATCCCCAGGGTGTAGCACCCGATATCTGAGGGGAAGATCCCTGTGGGAAAGGTTTTTTTGATGCTGTAGAATGCACTCCGATGGCCACAGCCCGGGCATAGAGAGGGGCGTTGGCCGCGATTTTCCTCTGGCGCTGGAGCGGTGGCGGGGAGACTGATGAAGCGACTCAAGGCGATGTGAAGTACATCCGGGGTCAGCTCCCCCTCTCTGACGATATCGCCGCTGTGTTTGCCGAATGCACCGGGGTGGCACAGTTGCATCTCAATGACCGGGTAGGTCTCCTCTGCCACCATCACGCGCTCATAGTCGCGTTTGAGCTGCTCAATCCATGTCGGATTCAGGGGGTAGGGGACGATAACCTGGTGCAGGTCAATGCTGCCGCTCAGGCCAAGTTCTTCGAGCAGATCCACCAGATGGCTGTAGACAATGCCCGAGGCTACAATAGCCGTGCGCGGGTAGCTCCCGTCACCACATACCCTGCGCGGTTGAATCGCCTCTTCCGTGGCGAAGGCCTCGAGCTTGGTGTTGAGTTCGCGGTGGAGGCGTGGCAGAAACGCCGGAGTTGCAGCCCAGCGCGATGGATCGCGCCTGAAATCAGCGCGCCGCGCCAGGGATGTTGTCTCCGTGCGTTTAATACTCTGACGTGAGTGGCAGATGCGTGTCGCGGGGCGCAGTACCGTGAGTATCTCGTACTTTTCTCCCAACTCCAGCGCCAGGGGTATCAGTTCCTTGGCCTCTGCCGGGCTTGCCGGATCAAACACCGGCACTCGACCCTGAAGGCAGAACAGGCGTGTATCCTGCTCATTCTGGGAGCTGTGGGGACCGGGATCATCCGCGACAATGGTAAGCATGCCTCCCTTTATTCCCAGGTAGGCGGTGCGCATAAAGGGGTCGGCAGCAACGTTCAGCCCCACCTGTTTCATGATTGCGGCACTGCGTTTGCCGGTATAGCTTGCCGCGAGGGCGACTTCAAAAGCGATCTTTTCGTTGACTGACCACTCCACATGCAGCGGTTCGCGCGCCTCGGTGTGGCGCTCGGCCACCGCCTGGAGGATTTCCGTCGAGGGTGTGCCCGGATATGCCGCCACTACCTGGCAGCCCGCTTCAATCAGACCGCATGCCATGGCTTCGTTGCCCATCAGTAGTTCGGTATTGCTATTCTCGTTCATGGTTATCCCGTAGCTATTTAGTTTGTTATAGAGATTTTATTTACCTGTACAGGCGCCGCTTGCCGCGCCCGTACAATTATTTTCCCAGCAGCCCTTTCGGGCGCACGAAAAGCACCAGCAAGAGTACCACAAAAGCGAAAACATCTTTATAGGCGCTGGATAGATATCCCGCGCCGAGAGATTCAAGTAATCCGAGACCCAAACCACCTACAATGGCACCGGGAAAGGAGCCGAATCCTCCGAGGATGGCGGCGGCAAACCCTTTGAGACCGAGCAGGACCCCGACATCGTAACTCAAGGTGGTGATGGGAGTTACGAGTACCCCCGCCAGGCCGCCCAAGGCACCAGCGATAGCAAAACTTAAAAGCCGGATACGCCCTGGCGCAATACCCACTATTGCTGCTGCCGTGGGGTTGGATGCCGCGGCACGCATGGCAAGCCCCATGGGGGTGTGCTGGAAGAACCAGTGCAGAAGCATAATCACCCCCAGGGTCAATCCCAGAATCCAGAGAGCCTGGGGTAATATGCTGGCACCGAATAGCTCGATGGGGGCTTCACCGCTTAAAGGGGGAACCGCCATGCGGTTGGTGCCCCATATCATTTTCATGCCGGCGCGCAGGATTATGGAGATCCCGATAGTGAGGAAGATCAGTACCAGTTCGTTGTGGGAGCGTGCGGGTCGCAGGCCAAAGCGCTCCACCAGCATGGCGACCAGCGCTACCCCGGTTACGGCGAGAAATACACCGGGCAGTGTGGGTATCCCGAAGGTGACCAGGGCTGAAAACATGAGCATCCCGCCGAGGGAGACAAAGTCCACCTGGGTGAAATTGACGATTCCCATGGCGTTATGCACTACGCTGAACCCCAGAGCTATAAGGGCATAAATTGCCCCGTTGGTAAGGCCAGCGAGTATGAATTGTAGAAGATCCTGCGCCATAGAATTTCACTAATGTGGTGGTAGGTGTTCAGGGCCCGAAACGGCACAGCGGCGAAAAAGTAAAACGCCAGTTTAAAGGTACCGCTAAAAGGAATTGCGACAGGGTATGTCAGGCGCTGCAAAAGGTCAAGAAACAGAAACAGGCGGCGCGCCTCTTTCGGAGTCTTAATCTATGCGCTATACTTGATGGCGTCGCAAAAAGTCCGCCATAC
>JAIVHC010000067.1:2194-5657 GCA_020201305.1 Geobacteraceae bacterium | reverse complement strand
TGCTCAAGGTGCGCAACGACTCTCTTGAGGGGAAAAAATGCATCGTCTCCGGCAGTGGTAACGTGGCCATCTACACCATCGAGAAAATCAATCAGCTCGGCGGAACGGTCATAGCGTGCTCCGACTCCGGAGGCTACATCTACCATGAAGCCGGCGTCGACCTTGAGCTGGTACAGCGAATCAAGGAAATTGAGCGCCGCCGCATCAAGGACTACACCAACTACTATCCTGAAGCCAAGTATGTGGCCAAGGGCAATATCTGGGAACTCCCCTGTGATGTGGCCATGCCCTGCGCAACCCAGAACGAGATCAACGGCAAGGATGCAACCATGCTGGTGAAAAACGGCTGTATTGCTGTTGGCGAAGGGGCAAACATGCCCACTACCCCGGAAGGGATCCGGGTTTTCCTCGATGCCAAGATCTTCTATGGACCGGGTAAAGCCGCCAATGCGGGCGGGGTTGCAACCAGCGCGCTGGAGATGCAGCAGAACGCCAGCCGTGACTCCTGGGATTTCGAATACACCGAGGAGCGCCTGCGCCACATTATGCGCCGGATCCATAAAGTATGCTACGAAACCGCCGATGAATACGGCACCCCCAACAACTACGTAAACGGTGCCAATATCGCATGCTTCACCAAGGTAGCTAAAGCGATGGTTGCTCTGGGCCTCATTTAGACCGTCTGAAACATGCAATTCGAGCATCGAATGCGCTTCGCTTAAACACAAAACAGACCCGCCTGCTAAAGGTGTGGTCTGTTTTTTTATGCAAAAATGTTATGCTCGGCTTTGTACCATCTACATTGCAACCACGCACCCCTCAACCAAGATGGAGTGATTCACTATGGACTCAGACCTTCGCGTTACTACCGGAAATACCAGTCTGGACAAGGTTCTCGATGATCTGCGCATCGGAGATAATGTTGTATGGAAAATCGATTGTGTAGATGACTATCGCAATCTGGTTAAACAATTTGTGGAAAGTGCGCTGAAAGATGGACGGCGCGTGGTATATATGCGCTTTGGCCAGCACGATCCCCTGCTTGAAGATGATGAAAAAATCAAACGCTATGAAGTTGACCCCCGCGGCGGATTTGAAGTGTTTGCTGCCAACATTTACGACATCATCACCGAGGAGGGGAAAGAGGTTTTTTATGTCTTCGACTGCCTCTCGGACCTGCTCCTGGCATGGACAACCGATTATATGGTGGGCAATTTTTTCTGGGTGACCTGCCCTTATCTGTACGAATTGGATACTGTTGCCTACTTTGCGCTGCTACGGAATAATCACTCATTCAGAACCATTGATCGCATCCGCAAAACCACGCAGGTGCTGGTAAATGCATTCAATGCAGAAGGCGAGATGTTTATCCAGCCCCAAAAGGCATGGCAGCGCTATTCCCCCACCATGTTTCTGCCCCACCACCTTCGGGACGGCGAATATGTTCCGATCAACAACAGTTATGAGGCAACGCGCCTGCTCAGCTCTCAGGTTGTCAGGGAAGAGGACAGCTCACGCCATATAGACCACTGGCACCAGCTTTTCCTACAGGCTGAAGATCTGCTCAACCACGAGTCCTCTTCTGACGAACGCCAGAAAATGGTGGCACATATATGCCGCCACATGATCGGGCGCGATGAGCGCATCCTCGAACTCGCTAATCGCTACCTCAGCCTCGAAGAGCTGCTCAAAATCAAATCGCGTATTGTCGGTACCGGCTTTATCGGTGGCAAGGCGGTCGGGATGCTGTTAGCCAACAACATTCTCCTGCATGACCGGGACTTTGTCTGGCACAAGCATCTCGAACCCCACGACTCTTTCTATGTCGGCTCAAATGTGTACTATTCCTACATTGTACATAACGGGTGGTGGAAACTGTTCATGGAGCAGAAAAAGCCCGAAACATACTACAGCGCGGGCGAGGTTCTGCAAAAAAATATGCTGGAGGGTCAGTTCCCCGAACCGATTCGTGACAGTTTACGCCGAGTGCTCGACTACTTCGGCCAGTACCCGATTATCGTCCGCTCCAGCTCCCTGCTCGAAGATGGTTTCGGCAATGCCTTTGCGGGTAAATACGACAGTTTCTTCTGCACCAACCAGGGCTCCCCGGAAGAGCGCCTCGAGACCCTGGAGCAGAATATCCGCAGGATTTTTGCAAGTGCCATGAGTGAAGATGCCCTCGCCTATCGCCTTCAGCGTGGGCTTGAACAGCGCGATGAACAGATGGCTCTTTTGATCCAACGCGTATCCGGCTCCTATCACGGACAGCATTACTTCCCTGAAATTGCCGGAGTGGGAGTATCATACAACAGCTTCGTGTGGGATAAACAGATGGATCCGGAGGCAGGGATGTTGCGCCTGGTGATGGGGCTCGGTACCCGCGCCGTGGACCGGGTTGAAGGTGACTACCCCTGTACTATAGCCCTGGACGCCCCCATGAAGCGCCCCCACAAAGGGGTAGAAGATGTGAGGCGCTTTTCCCAGCGTGATGCCGACACCTTGAATCTGGAAGATAACACGCTTGAAACTGTACCCATCCTGCGCCTGGGACGCGAACACAAAGATCTGCCCTGGCCTATGTACGGGGTACGGGATCATGAAACCAGTGAATTGTTACGCAGTCGCACCCTCAAGAAAGAGGATGTCTGGCTCCTCACCTTTGAGAGGCTCCTGACCCAGACCGACTTCTGCCCTTTGATGCAACGAGCACTCAAAACCCTGGAGGAGGCGTACAATTATCCGGTAGACATCGAATTCACCGGCAACATTGATGCAGAGGATAATATGCATCTGGGGCTGGTGCAATGCCGACCTCTACAGACCAAGGGAATCCAGACCCTCGGCCCTCTGCCTGCAACAATCTCTGCAGATCATACAATATTTACTACCGAAGGGCACTTTATGGGTGGGAACATCTCCCAGCACCTCCGCTGGATAATCTGGGTTGATCCGGACGAATACGCGCAGCTGAACACCCAGAAGAAATACGAAGTTGCCCGCCTCATCGGACGTTTGAATAAACGGATCGCCGATCGCGAAGACAACAAAACCCTTCTTCTCGGTCCCGGTCGCTGGGGCACATCAACACCATCTTTGGGTGTTCCTATTTCGTTCAACGAAATCAATAATATGGTGGCCGTTGGCGAAGTGGCGTTTGAAAGTGAAGGTCTCATGCCCGAGCTCTCCTACGGTTCACACTTTTTTCAGGATCTGGTGGAAAGCGACATCTTCTACCTAGCACTCTACCCGGAACGCAACAACTGCAACGTCAACTACACCAAACTCTTTTCCTTTACGGATAAGTTTGAAGGGATTATGCCCGCAAGCACGGATTATAAAAAAGTGGTACGGGTCTTCAACCTCAAGGATAAAGAGATATACCTCCACTCTGACATTGTGGAACAACGCCTGATCTGCTATCAAAAAGACGCTGATTAACCCCTGTATGCCGCTACGTCATTCC
>JAIVHC010000067.1:0-2116 GCA_020201305.1 Geobacteraceae bacterium | reverse complement strand
GAATAAATATTTCTATGGAGGAACCTATCATGTGCCGTATAGGAGCAATTAAAGCAAAAAACTACATCCACCCATGCAAAGCGTTGCTGCTGATGCAGTCGCAACAGAAGGGGCACGACAACTCCGGCTTTGCCATGGTGATGCAGGATCTGGGGGGGATTTTTGAAGACTACAAGGATCAGCCCACCCTGTCGATGGCGTGTACCGATGAAGGGCTGAAACGCGCTGAGGATATTCTGCACGCAGCCGGATTCCGCCGCGTACTTCAGTGGGTACCGGAAACTTATCCCAGTGAAGAACTCGACATCATCGCTATGCCCAACTATGTGTTCGAGACCTTCTCATACCCCCGCAGTATGAAAAATGCGACCCAAAAGGAAAAAGAAGAGTTGCTGCTGGATATGCGCCTCAAGGTGCGCGCCGCCCTCGAGCCTGAAGATCTGGGCTTTGTGTATTCATTCTGGCCCGATGTAGTAACCCTGAAAGAGATCGGTAACCCGCACGATATTGGCAAATACTTTAACCTGTGGCAGGAAGATGACAACTTTACCGCGCGTATAATCACGGCGCAATGCCGCCAGAACACCAACTACGACATCGTGCGTTACGCCGCGCATCCGTTTTTCCTGCAGGGCTACACGGTTCTTGCCAATGGGGAAAACACCTTTTACCAAAAAAACAGAGAGATCCAAAGGAAACTCCATCGCGGCTATATCGGCTTTGAATCCGACTCGCAGTGTTTCCTGTATACACTCCACTACATCCACCGCCAACTCGGGTGGCCCCTACCCTACTACAAACACGTCATCACCCCTCTAGCTTTTGAGGAAATAAGCACACGGGAGGATTCGGAACAACTCATGGCGATCAGGCAATCTCTGGCGAATCTTGAAATTAACGGGCCCAACACCATCATCGGCCTGTTGCCTGACAACACCATGTTTACCTGTTGCGATGCCAAAAAACTCCGACCTGTAGTTATCGGGCGCACCGCGGACACTGTCGCTATTTCATCCGAGGTGTGTGGAATCAATGAGATTCTACCGGAGCGTGACTGGAATACGGACATCTATCCTGATGAGCGTGAGGTAGTGGTGGTAGATGACAGTCTGGAGGTTATACGATGGAAACAGTAAAAATTCAGCAGACCACTCCCAATGATCTGCCCTGGAAAATCATATATAGTGCAAGCAGATGTACTCTCTGCGGTTCATGCGTTGCCGCATGCTCATTTCAGGCCATTGAATGCAAGGTCGAGAAACGCCGCATGATATTTTCGGAAGGTGAATTGCCTGATCCCCAAGCGCGCTATTCTGCTGTACCGGTAATTAAACAGGTAAATTCACTGCAAAATTATTGTCGGGGGTGCGGTGTGTGCGAAAAAACGTGCCCCAACGATGCCATTCACCCCCAGCGCAATCTGGACACACGCCACCCCATTGACACCCGCTGCATTGGTGGCGACTCCATCAAACGTGGAGGACGCAAAAACCTGACCGGGAGTACGCGGACCCTGGATCAGCTTCGCGTTGGGCGCATATCCCAGATGACAGACCCGAGTCTCGATGCGCAACGCCACACCTTCGACATGCTGGCCCCCTTCGGACGCATCATGCCGGTGGAAAAGCTTCCCTTTACGGTCGGGGAGGATGGCAAGTTGGTGCCCAACGGTAAAACCCCACCTGTGAACTGGATATACCCGGTAATAATCGGCGATATGTCCATTGGTGCTCTCTCCTGGCGCATGTGGGAAGGGATTGCCATGGCAGTAGCATATCTGAACGAGGAATGCGGCCTGCCGGTGCGTATGGGGTCAGGTGAAGGCGGGGTGCCCGAGCGCCTGCTCAAGAGCCGTTACCTTAAATACATGATTCTTCAGGTAGCCTCTGGACATTTCGGCTGGAACCGCATCATCAAAGCCATGCCGGAAATGATAGAAGACCCCGCCGGAGTGCTGATTAAAATCGGGCAGGGGGCTAAGCCCGGTGACGGCGGTCTGCTTCAGGCGCAAAAAGTCGCTGAGCACATCATGGCTATTCGCGGCGTGCCCAAAACAGACCTCCTGAGCCCGCCCAATCATCAGGGGCTGTATTCTATTGAAGAGAGTGTCCAGAAG
>JAIVHC010000237.1 GCA_020201305.1 Geobacteraceae bacterium | reverse complement strand
GTTCCAATAGGGGGTAAATGACGCCATGCCCGGAGGATATCTGGTGGATTGCGTCCCCGCGGAATACAGAGGTTTTAAGCCGCGCCCCTCCCCTTGGGGTAAGGGGAGGCCGGGAGGGGTTACGCCGGGCAGGAACTGCCCTGGGTTTTAAAACTTGCGCCAAAATCTAACTCCCCCCGCCCCCTCTTAATCTAAGAGGGGGTGGAAATCCGGTTTTTTACATCTGCATGGTGGTTGTAGAGACGTTGCATGCAACGTCTCTACGGTGAATTACGCGGTTGGTGCCGGGACTTGCACAACCGGGGATATGCTGCGGGTTTTCTCCTTCCCCATTGATGGGGGAAGGTTGGGATGGGGGTGTTGCGTCAGCAATGATGCCCTGCCGGGCATTATCCCCACCCTGACCCTCCCCTATCAGAAGGGGAGAGAATATCGTTTATGTGCTGAGTGCAATATCGGACAGGAGGAAGCCTCAAAAACAGGAAGGTGATTTCCATTATCAGCATTCAAAAGCAATAAAGCAACAACGTCCCGTCCCCATGCGTCCCGTCCCCATGGCACAGTAGCACTAGCGTGGGATTTCTAATCGCGTATTCAGGCCAACAGTTGTTCCAGAAGAGGGTCTGTTGCAGGTGAAAAGGGATTTATCAGAGTAACTCCACGCCAAGTGAATCCAGCATGCATGTCTTCAGTCAGGAGAATGCGGCAGTGATGTTCTGCTGCTACTGCCAGGATCAAAGCATCCCAGATCTGGAGTTTATGATCCACATTCAAATCCAGCGCAGCTTGAAATGCAGGCCATGTTGAATCTGCAACGCTGAAGGTATCGGCCCAGCTCAATACCGCTGAGCGGGTATCTTCAGCACTGCGCTTTGCTTTGGCACGAAGCACCCGGCTCAATTCTCCCAAGGCCTGGGCCGGAATAATTACCTCGCCCAGAGGCAGGCGTTCCACCAGCTCCATGGCCTTGTCGCATCTGAGCTGATCACCGAGACCTTCTGCATAGGCGAGGACATTGGTATCTAAGGCAACCCTCATATCGATCTACTCCCTGCACTCATCCTCGTATAGTTCGTCCCTGGTCCAGTTACGCTCGCCGGTAATGTCCTGCTGACGCAGACGCTCAAGCAGAGCTTTACGCGCAGCACTGTGCTGTCCTTGCTGTCTGTGCGCAGGGATTATGGATGCTACAGGCTTACCGCGAGAGGTAATCGTTACAACATCTCCCTGAGATACCCGGCGTAGAACCCTAGAGAAATTCCGGTTAGCATCGCTTGCACTTATGTTTTCCATAGAATCCTCCCTTAAAAGTAGTGCTTAACACTATTTATACACAGCAAACAACATCCGTCAAGCAGCAACAAAGCAAATAATTTACCCAAAATGAATAAAGGAGACACAACCACGCCCATGCGCGATACGTTGCATGCAACGTCTTTACGGGTGCAAAATCGAACGGGGTACAATGATTTATCCGATGGTGGGAAATGATGCCATGCCGGGTGCGGTTGATGGCGGGATTTGCACCATTGGGGATATGCCAGCGTAGGGGCAGACCGATGTGTCTGCCCTGGTTGTTGCGTGCGGCATACGTTCGTTGCGTCGCAAACACGGGCGCACACATCGGTACATCTCTACGGTTGCGGTGCGCAGGATTGGTACATCAATTACACGGATGGCGGTATATGAATTGTAGAGACGTTGCATGCAACGTCTTTACGCTGAAATGGCGCGGTCGGTGGCGGAATTTGTCGACTGTTGGATTATGCCAATCGGAGGAAATTTTAGCGGATTTTTTCCGCGGCTGAATCGATATCTTCTATCATTCTGTGAAGCGTATCTGACATGGGCTCGATTTTATGTTGGCAGACCCAGAAGATTTCTTCTGCATCAATATCGAAATAATGGTGCGAAATGATATCACGCATTCCCTTTGCGCCCTTCCAGTCTATTTCCGGGTAACGAGAAAACAACTGTCTGTCTGTTATTTTGTCAATGTTTTTAAGACTTTCTCCCGTTGCTATCAAAAGCATACAGATGTAATCGAGCTTTTCCATCCCCTCAGGCGTATCGGTAAAGTAACTCACACTATCTACCGGCTCAAAACGTATGAGTATTTTACGCAGTGCCTCCTCTGTCTGATGCAGAATATGCAGCAGCAATTCCCTATTGCACATACACCGCTTCTTTCTCGATGTTATTTTTTAAGAACGGATTCATATGCTCCCGCATACGTACTATATCAACAGGACAATTCAAGTCCTGCTGCAGATCCTCCTTTATATGCACTATAATATACGGATCGGGTACTTTTATTTTCACCACAATGTCCACATCACTTGCGGGATGAGCCTGACTGCGCGCATACGAACCAAATATTCCCAGCTCTTCAATACCGTATTTATCCGCATTCCGGCGTTTGTACTCACGCAATTTATGCAGCAGGGTATCTCTGTTCATCATGGCCTCGGTTGATTGATGGTGGGGATTGTTTCAATATGCGCCAATGATAGCATGGAATTGAATCGGTGCAAATATGCCCGGTGCATAGGTTCGGTGGGTTGCGAACACGGGCGCACACATCGGTGCGCCCCTACGGTTGCGGTGCGCAGGATTGGTGCATAAATTCATGTGTATGGTGGTGTGCGATTGTAGAGACGTTGCATGCAACGTCTCTACGGGTGCGATATCGAATGGCGTGCGATGATTTATGCGCTGGTGGTAAATGGTGCCATGCCGGATGGGCGTTGGTGCGTTGCGCACGCATGGTGCATCAATTTATGCGTATGGCGATATGCGATTGTAGAGACGTTGCATGCAACGTCTTTACGGGTGCAAAATCGAACGACGTGCAATGATTTATCCGTTGGTGGCAAATGATACCATGCCGGGTGCGGATGAAGGCGGGGATTATGCGCCGATAGTGGGTTACACCATCGGCACATAATTTTACTCGAAACACGTATACCCCAGGGTGAATGCGGTCTCAACCCGGGGCGGCTTTGGATTGGTTTTTGGGTGCGTTCGGGCCTTACCCTTCGGTGTTGACCAGATTACCTCGCAGGTCGTTGAGGCGCTCGGTCAGGTTCAACAGCTCTTCCGGAGGTATCTGGCGGATTACCTCGTCGGTATCGCGGTCTACCACTTTTACCACCATCTCCTGCGCATCCTGATCGTTTTCAAAACGCACACTGTAGAGGCCGTCTTCAGTCAGGGATTTAATCTGACTCAAAAGCTCTTCGGGCTGCACCTGATCGGCGCTTTGTTCACCCTGCGGCTCGGGGTTTTCCTGTTGCTGCTTGCGCTGGGTGTCGAGCTGCTCGGGGGCCTGGTTCATTTTCTGCAGGGTGTTTCCTGCAATGTTTGCTGCATCTACTCGCATGGGGATTCCTCCTCCCTGGGGGGTGTTGCTGTGTTTTTAATGTGCCTGCGGTTTCTACACCGTTGGTGGTTTGGCATCGTAGGGGCAA
>JAIVHC010000236.1 GCA_020201305.1 Geobacteraceae bacterium | reverse complement strand
TACGGCAATCCCGAAATCAGCAAGGTAAACCTCGGGGTAGGGACTAAGCCGGGGATTCTCATCTCCGGGCATGATCTGAAGGATATGGAAGAGCTCCTGAAGCAGACGGAAGGCACCGGTGTGGATGTGTACACCCACAGTGAGATGCTTCCGGCACACTACTATCCGATGTTCAAGAAATATGACCACTTTGTAGGCAATTACGGCAACTCCTGGTGGTTGCAGAACAAGGAGTTTGCCTCCTTCAACGGCCCCATTGTGATGACTACCAACTGTATCACCCCGGTTAAGGATGCGTACAAGGAGCGTATCTATACCACCGGCATGGCGGGATATCCGGAAGTGAAGCATATCCCCGCGCGCAAAGCCGGAGGAACGAAAGATTTCAGCGCTGTGATCGAGCAGGCGAAGAGCTGCCCCGCACCCGAGGAACTGGAACAGGGTGAAATTGTGGGCGGCTTTGCGCATGCCCAGGTGATGGCACTCGCGGATAAGGTGGTGGATGCGGTCAAGAGTGGCGCGATCAAGCGCTTTGTGGTTATGGCCGGATGCGACGGACGCCACACCTCACGCGAGTACTTCACCGATGTGGCGGAGGAGCTGCCGCAGGATACGGTGATCCTTACTGCGGGTTGCGCCAAGTACCGCTACAACAAGCTCAACCTAGGGGATATCGACGGCATTCCGCGCGTTCTCGATGCGGGGCAGTGCAACGACTCCTACTCCCTGGCGTATATCGCTCTGCAGCTCAAAGAGGTGTTTGAGCTCGATGATATCAACGATCTGCCCATCTCCTACGACATTGCGTGGTATGAGCAGAAAGCGGTTATCGTCCTCCTCGCGCTTCTCTCTCTCGGGATTAAAGGGATTCGCCTCGGCCCCACACTCCCCGCATTCCTCTCCCCCAATGTGGCGAAGGTGCTGGTGGATAACTTCAACATCAAGCCCACTGGCGATGTAGCTTCCGATGTGGAAGCAATTATGGCAGGGAAGTAATGCTTGAATAGACAGGGCTATAATAAAAAGGCGGACCCTTAGGGATCCGCCTTTTTTATTGGCGTACCAGGCGCCAGTCGGGGGCGCTGAAGGTCTCCGTGCTGCGCCAGGGGTTGATATCCAGCCCCCCACGGCGCGTATAGCGCGCGTACACACTCAACTCCTCCAGTTCGCAGTGGCGCCACAGGTCGGTGAAGATCCGCTCCACACACTGTTCATGAAACTCGTTATGCTGCCGAAACGAGATAAGGTAGCGCAGCAACGCGGCGTGATCGAGCTGTTGCCCCTGATATTGAATCCAGACGCTGGCCCAGTCCGGTTGCGAAGTAATCAGGCAGTTACTCTTGAGCAGATGGCTGTAGAGGGTTTCGCTTACGACGTCAGCATTTGCGTGTAAGCGTGGATTTGCGTCCAGCAGGGTCGGATCGGTTCGATATGAGTCAATCTCGATATCCAGATGATCAAGGCATTCTCCCTCCAGACTGGTGATGTGCCATGCGTCCGAGAGCGCAGCAGGATGGTCCAGCGGGAAGAGTTCCACCTGTACTGCTGCGCCTGTGGCGCTGCTCAGATCCTCTTTCATAAGGGCGCGTACCTGCGCACAGGATTCAAAGCGGCTCTGATTGAAGGAGTTGAGGTAGAGTTTGAACGATTTGGACTCCACGATATGCGTGGAGTGGCAAGGGAAGCGAAATTGTCCCAGCGTGGCGAGGGGTTTACCCCTGAGGTTCAGCCACGAGATCTCGTAGGCGTTCCAGAGGTCTTCGCCGATAAACGGCAGTTCAGCCTTAAGTCCGAGTTCGGCGCGTTTTGAGGCGCGCGGCACAGGATAGAGTTGCTCCGCATCGTAGGTGGCGGGATATTTTGTGTGTTTTCCCAGGGGGATGGGGGTGGAATCGCTCATGGTATTCAGTCGTGTTCAGATTAGGGGTAGGGAATACATTGCCATCGAAGTCATTGCCATCCTTTAAGTTCTCTGCTATTAGAACAGTACATATTATTGTTTTAAAAACACAAGTCAATGAAATAGATACGCTTATGCACCCCCTGGATACCGCTGAAGACCACATAATGCAACGCGATTGCCGCTATATGGATATGGCGCTGGAACAGGCCAGGGAGGCGCAAACCCTGGGTGAAGTGCCAATCGGAGCGGTATTGGTAAGCGCGGAGGGGATGGTCCTTGCCGCCGCCGGGAACCGCCGTGAGACCTGGCAGGACCCTACCGCACATGCAGAACTCATGGTTCTGCGCCACGCCGCGCAGCGCCTCGAATCGTGGCGACTGCTTGATACTACCCTGTATGTGACTCTGGAACCCTGTGTAATGTGCATGGGGGCGATCATTCTCGCACGCGTGCCCACCCTCGTATTTGGCGCACATGATCCACGTGCCGGGGCAGTGGGGTCCATCTACGATTTCTCTGCCGATGAGCGTTTTAACCATCGGGTTGAAGTACGCCCCGGAATCAGGTCTGCAGCCTGTAGCGCGCTGTTATCTGAATTTTTTGCCTCATTGCGCCAGCGCCGCCAGAAGCGGTGCCGAATTTCCTCTTCCGAGCAAGAATAACGGGCGCTCTCCCGGCGCTGTGTATATGACCTGCTGAATACTCCACTGGGGATGATGTGTTTACCGAACGAAGGAAAATAGTTCTCCTTTTATCTTTGTTGACTGCTTTAGGTACCGCTATCAGTGGTGGGTTTGCCGGGGTGTTGCTGTACCTGGCGCTGCAAGATGAAGTGGGGTGGTGGGCATTACTTCTTCTCCTGGCGGGTGTGGGCGCTGCAGTGAGAATCACCATCCTGTTCCGGCGCCTCGTGGTGCAGAAACTCCTCTACAGTGAACATCGCTACCGCACCTTGTTCAGTAATACGGCTGATGCGGTATTGCTCCTGCGTGGAAGTACCATCCTTGAAGCCAACGAGCGCGCCGGCAAGATACTGGGCTATAGTGCGCAAGAGCTTAAAGGGCTGGATCTGCTCGAACTTTCCCCACAGCAACAGGGACGGGGGCGCGATTCGAAGGTGGTGCTGATGCAGTGCATGCACTGGTCCGGTGGACAGGTGCGCCACGTATTCGACTGGAAATACCTGCGCCATGGAGAGGTACGAGATGCTGAAGTGTCGGCGCAGAAGGTTAAAATAGATGGGCGAACAGCGGCTCTGTTCACCCTGCGCGATGTAACGGCAAGGCGCGAGGCGGAGCGCGCATTGCGCGAGAATGAAGAACACTACCGCGCCATTTTTGAGCGTTCATCAAATCTTTTTTTACTCTTCCGTGCGGATGGCACCCTGATGGATGCGAATCGCGCTGCGTGTGAGATGTATCAGTGTAGCCTGGAAGAGCTTAAAGCTCTCCCGTACTACCTGGAGATCCATTTACGCGATCGCAGAGATGAAGAGGTGTTTCTGGAGGTCTACCTTGATCCCTTTGTCTTGCACGATGAACCTCTGTGTCTGGCCACGTGTATAAATGTAACGGCATGGAAACAGGCCACCCGCCTTATCCGGCAGGATGAACAGCGGCTCGAGACCCTGTTACAGTTGCAGCAGATGACCGATCCGGAGGAGGAACAGCTGTGTGACTATCTGTTGCAGCGCTCCTGTAACCTGACCGGGAGCCGCGCCGGGATGCTGGCGCTCGCCAATACAAACGGAACCCTGGTCAGTAGTCTGAAATGTCTTACCTGCGATTACGCCCGCACCGGATGGGAAGATGAGTTGCTCAGATCAATGCCGGATAAACCCTGCTGGTACAACGATCCAGACAGCATCGAAATACCCCATCCTCCGGAAATTGAACGCTGTCTGTTGGTGCCTCTGGTAGTTGCGAATGAGGTGGTGGCATGCGTGATGGTAGCGGATAAGGAGGAACCCTACGACCGCGGGGATGCACGCCAGCTCGGGCTCCTGCTTCAGGGCGCATGGCAGCGCCTCCAGCGCTTGCGCATGGTGCAGGATTTACGTGCTGCCAAGAATGAGGCAGAACGTGCGAGCGAGGCTAAAGGGGAATTCCTTGCCCTGGTCAGTCACGAGCTGCGCACCCCCATGACTGTGATTATGGCAGCACTTCAGCAGGCCATGGAAAGTGCGAGCACAGAGCAAAGCAGGTATCTGGAGATGGCCAACAGCGCAACCGGCTCCCTGTTGGAGTTGGTCAACGATATCCTCGATTTTTCCAAACTTGAGGCAGATAAAATGGAACTGGAGCTGCTACCGTTCTGTATCCGTGATCTGCCCGAACCGGTTGTGCGAACCTTCAGTTTGAGTGCCGAAGAGAAGAATATTAACATCCGTACCGACTTTGCGTCAGACATCCCGGCGGTTTTGCTTGGGGATCAGTATCGTCTACGCCAGGTGTTGTTTAATCTGGTGGGAAACGCGGTCAAGTTTACCGAACGTGGCTCAATTGAGATATCTTTTACTCTCTCCCCCCATGCTGCTACAGAGGTAGAAAACCTATGCATGCTGCAGATAGCGGTAAGAGATACCGGTATCGGGATTTGTGACATAGACAGCGAGCGGCTCTTTGAAGGGTTTTCCCAGGCGGATAGCTCCACTACGCGCAAGTATGGCGGAACAGGGCTGGGGCTGGCCATCTGCAAAGGAATTGTAACCAGAATGGGTGGAAGCATAGAAGCGCATCCCCGTCCCGAAGGAGGGAGTGAATTCAGTATCAGGGTACCACTGCAGATCGTTACCCATACCACTGAGATAGAGGTCCGAGAGGACGAAGTTAAGCCCCCCACGGTAGCTCAAGCATCAACGCTGTTGCCCGCGTCGGGGAAACGTGTTCTCATCGTAGAAGATGATCTGCATAGTGCCGCGTTGTTTCGCGCAGTATTGCAGGAGACCGGGGCCAAGGTTACCGATGTCCTCAGCGGGTACGAGGCGATCCAGGCCTGCCGTGAGGAGTTTTTCGATCTGGTGCTGGTAGACTACCAGATGCCGGGGATTGATGGGGCCGAAACCATTCGCCGCATCCGCACCGAGGCGCAGCCGGGGAATAAAACGATGATCCTGGTGGGGATGAGTGCTGCAGATGATCTCAATGTACAGGAGAAGATGTGTGCCGCCGGAGCGGATGCCTGTCTGGTAAAACCGATAAAGCGCCAGGAATTGTACAACATTGTTGCGCGTTTGAAGTAGCCTGTATGCTCTTTGTGGGAGCAAGAAAATATGATGTGTACTATTCTGCGCCTGGTACGGAGAGGTGACCGAGTGGTCGAAGGTGCTCGCCTGGAAAGCGTGTGTACCGCAAGGTACCGAGGGTTCGAATCCCTCCCTCTCCGCCATTTATTAAAAATAAAGCATGCAGACTCGTGTCTTTGGAGGCGGGTTTATATATTTGCCGTCACAGGTGACGGTCAGGCCCCGCGCAACGGGCGGTCGCAAACCCCGTCAGACCCGGAAGGGAGCAGCGGTAGTGATGCAGCCGGTGTGCCGCGGATAAGCCTGGCCGTCACTTGTGGCGGCAAGTGTTTTATGCGCGGATATTTTATTCCTGTACCTTTCCATGCCTGTTGCGCTAACATGCCCCTGTGGCTGTGTCGGTTAGCGTCGCAGTACCCAGCTCCCGGCACTGTTTTCTGGCCGCGCCACCATCGTCACCAGCGTTTATACACCCTTAAATACATTTGTAGCGTATGTCATATCAGGTTTTAGCACTAAAATGGCGTCCCGCACTGTTTGCCGATCTGGTCGGGCAGGAGCATGTGAGTCGCACCCTTACCAACGCCATTCTCGGCGGACGGGTGCACCATGCGTTTGTGTTCACCGGCGCGCGCGGGGTGGGCAAGACCTCCGCAGCCAGGATTCTGGCCAAGGCACTCAACTGTCCCGAGCGTCAGGGCGCGGAACCCTGCAACAAGTGTGAATCGTGCCGCGAGATTGCCGCCAATCAGCACGATGATGTGATAGAGATAGATGGTGCCTCGAATAACGGGGTGGATAATGTGCGCGAATTGCGCGATATGGCACGCTATATGCCGGCAAGTGCACCTTACAAGATGATTATTATCGATGAAGTGCACATGCTCTCAACTGCAGCGTTCAACGCCCTTCTCAAAATACTCGAAGAACCCCCCGAGCATGTGAAGTTTATCTTCGCCACCACCGAACCGCACAAAATCCCGGTGACAATACTTTCCCGCTGTCAACGCTACGACTTCCGTAAAATTTCTCAGGCTAAAGTGACCCGCCAATTGGAACATATTGCCGCGGCGGAACAGATCGATATCTCCATCCGCTCCCTGCGCATGATAGCCCAGGCAGGCGGGGGAAGCATGCGCGACAGCCTTTCCACCTTCGATCAGGTGCTGGCGTTCTGTCCGGATAAGGTAGAGGATGCCGACGTTATGGCGCTGCTGGGCGTGGTGGATCGTCGCCTGGTGGTGGACATCCTCGAAGCATGTATGCAGCGCCGGCCCGCTCAGGTGTTTGAAACCGTGCGGCGGGTGGATGAATTAGGGCATTCATTCCGGGGCTTCTGTCAGGATCTAGTGGAAAGCGTGCGCACCCTTATTCTGGCTCGAGTTGTGGAAGATGCCCGCTTGCAACTGGGCATCAGTGAGGATGAATATGCCGAATTCGAGCACCTGGCTAAGCTCGGGGATGCAGAGGATTGGCACCGACTCCTGAGTATGTTGATTAAGGTGGAGTCCGAAGTGTCGGCCTCAGCTTATCCGCGTCTATTGGTGGAGATGGCACTGGTGCGCGCGGCTAGCCTTCCGCCAGCGCACAAGATCGAGGATCTGCTGCGCAAGCTTGAACAACTGGAAGCACCTGGATCTGCACAGGGGTCCGGTGGCGGCCCCTCCACCGCAGGCGGAGCTTCGCACAGTTCTACGCCGGCGCAATCCGGTTCTTCAATCCACCTTCACGAGAGTACGCCGTCTCCCCCGGAGGATCAGTACACAGCATCATCTCCCCCCCCTGCCCGGGTCGAGGAACAGCAGTACCCCCGGGAAAACGCGCAGGAAGCGCACGTAGCGGAGGGGCCATATTCCCCTGCTGAAGAGGGGGAGGCAGACGCCGGCGTCGACACCCGAAAAGCCGCCCCCGACACAACAATCACTTCAGCCCCGGGATGGGAGGAGCTGGTGCAGCAGGTTAGAAAGAAAAATCCGCGTATCGGCGCCCTGCTGGATAATGTCAGCCTTCTCGAACTTGCGCCGCCGCTCTTGCGTTTGGGGGCACCGAAGGGTTCATTTCTGCTCCAGCAGCTCAAGGATAAAAACACCCAGGATAAAATCTGTGAGCTTGCGCAGATACTTTTAGGTGAGAAGATTAATTTCAAGGTGGAAGGTCTTGCCGCACAGCAGGCTCCACCATCGTTGCAGCAAAGCAAACAAAAGCAGGAAACCGATCGATCGCGGCGCCTGCGCGAAGATGCGGTAAATCACCCCATTGTGCGCAAGGCGGTAGAGATCTTTGCGGGCGAGGTTGTGGGCGTAACGCCGAACGACAAAGGGTATGTATAAACATCTGTGTTTAATCCAGCTTAATGATAACAACAGAATTTTGAAGGAGAGCAGTAATGGCTAAAGGTATGGGCAACATGATGAAACAGGCGCAGCAGATGCAGCGCAAAATGGAGGAAATGCAGAAGGAGCTCGAGGGCCGTGAAGTTGAAGCCAGTGCCGGTGGCGGGATGGTGACGGTGCGCATGAATGGCAAGCAGCAGCTCCTCGGCATCACTATTGAGCCCGATGCAGTCGATCCGCAGGATGTGGATATGCTTCAGGATCTCATCATGGTTGCAGTAAACGAGGGGGTACGTAAGAGCCAGGAGATGGTGCAGGGTGAAATGGGCAAGCTTACGGGCGGAATGAATATACCCGGATTGTTCTAATTCTGTGGAACACCTGTCTATCTCAACAAAGCCATCGACACGCATGCTGCCGATGGCTTTGTTGTACGTGTGCATAAGGGGGTTTTTTCAAGCGCGCCAAAAAAAATTCTCTCTAACTGAAAAAATAAAACACCATTTTATCTTATTGTTTTTTTCGAGGACTTCATGTTAGACTCTACCCCTTCGCTGGAACGTCTGATTGACGAGTTGCGCAAGCTTCCGGGTGTCGGACGCAAGACCGCTACGCGGCTGGCGTTTTTTATTCTGCAGCAACCGGAACGTGACGTATCCGAACTCGCACAGGCGCTGCGGGATGTAAAACACAATGTGCGCCTGTGCTCGCGTTGCTTTAATATAACCGAAACCGACCCGTGCCCGATCTGCCGTGCACCGGAACGCGATGCCGCCATGCTCTGCGTGGTGGAGCAGCCGCAGGATCTGCTCGCTATCGAACGGGGGCACGATTATCACGGGCGTTATCATGTGCTGCATGGGGTTCTTTCTCCCCTTGACGGGGTCGGCCCCGATGATCTGCGCATTCCGCAGTTGCTCCAACGCCTGGAGCAGGGCGGGGTTGACGAGGTGCTTGTAGCCACCAACTTTTCTATGGAAGGGGAGGCTACAGC
>JAIVHC010000066.1 GCA_020201305.1 Geobacteraceae bacterium | reverse complement strand
TATTGTGCCCCCCTACAGGAACGAGGCTCCCTCCAACAAAAACCACATTCGCGAGGGCATAAAAATCCAACATCTCCCCCAGTGTATCTACCAACAACACTCCGCCGGGCTGAAGTAAGGTTTCATTCACACTTGAACGCAGACGCCATTCGAGATCTTCCTGCGCAAGTAATTCCCCTATCTGACGACAACGATGGGGATGACGTGGCACTAGAATGAGGATCAGATCGGAAAAGGTCCGCAGAAGCTGGCGGTAGATACGGATTACAATTTCATCCTCACCCTGGTGCGTACTCCCAGCTACCCATATCTTTGCCTGCTCCTGCAGAGCAAAGCGGGTACGTAACTCCGTTAAATCGAGGTTAGCAGGAGTGATCTCACCTTGATCGAACTTCACATTTCCGCTTACGTGGACACGTTCGGGGGAAGCTCCCAGAAACTCTATTCTACTCGCATCCTGCTGTGACTGCATGCAAAACGAAGATATCTGATGCAAAACCGGGCGTACCAGCGCCCGCACTCTTCTATAGCGCGGGAAAGAGCGATCGGAAATGCGCCCGTTAACCAACATGACCGGGATCGAGCGCTGCTTACATTTGCGAACAAACTGGGGCCAAAGCTCCGTTTCTACGATCAACACCAATGAAGGCTTAATCGTATCCAAGGCACGCGTCACTGCAAGAGAAAAATCCACCGGGAAGTAGATACGCAGATCAATATCGGGGATAGATTCAGCAATTTCCCTACCGGTTTCTGTTACATTTGAGAGCACCAGAGCAGCATCCGGATAAGTGCGGCGCAGTGCCTTGATCAGGGGAATTGCGGCGCGGGTTTCCCCGACCGACACTGCGTGAATCCAGAGTACCTGCCGCCCGTCAATTGCGTCTAAACCGGCTGCAGAAACGAAACCAAGGCGCTCACGCAACCCCTGGCGCATCTTACCTCGTATGCATCCACGCACAATATACCAGGGGATTAAAACCACCATGCCCAGAAGAAGGACAATATCATAGAGCAGATAAACCATGTGACTCCAGTTTATTTCGGGCCTTTAGTGTACAGGCTTCCATGGCTGCACTCAGGCGAAGATGAAAATCATCCGTACTTTCATCCGCACAAAAATACAATGGATCACCATATACAAACACCAGCCTGCCAAAGGGATAAGGCAGCTGAAAACGATCCCAGGAAGCAAAGCGATGTCCGCGACTGCATGCCATAGACATGGGTACAACCGCACGCTTACTCCGACGGGCCAGATGCACCACCCCCTCCTTTATTTCATGGCGTGGACCACGCGGGCCATCCGGAGTAATTGCCAGATCGTAGGGTTCGCGCGCCAGACGCAACATCTGCTTAAAGGCGGTACTTCCACCTCGGCTGGAGGAGCCTCGCACTGCCTTTTGCCCCATATATGCCATGGCACGCGCAATCAATTCCCCATCACGTGATGCACTGATGAGGATCTGGGCTTTATGCGTATATGCCTTCGCCATCATGAGCAACTGATCATGCCAGACAGAAAGAATCATCTTTTCATCCCGTTCGCGTCGCAAAAACTCACCAACTGCTGCGTTGCTGTAATTATCTCGCTGCTTCGACGTACGTAAGTACGCCTCATTGCTCGATAATCACGCGCCTTGCATTTGGCGCTTTTTGCTTAGCCATCCGATTTTGTGCTTTCTGCGAAAGCATCATAGTAGATATTACTGTGCACTGAACTGGGTCTGATACAAATCAAAATAGTGACCCCCGTGTGCAAGCAGATCTTCATGTGAACCACGTTCCACCACCCTGCCCTTCTGCATAACCAGGATTTCGTCTGCACGCATTACCGTGGATAGGCGATGGGCAATCACAAAGGTGGTGCGCCCCTGCATGAGATTTTCCAGGGCGTTTTGCACCACAGTCTCGCTCTGGGTATCCAGAGCACTGGTGGCTTCATCCAAAAGAAGTATGGATGCATCACGCAAAACAGCGCGAGCAATACAAATGCGTTGCCGCTGCCCACCGGAGAGGCGTGCGCCCCTATCACCAATGACTGTTTCAAACCCCTGCGGCATCTGTGCAATGAAATCATCCGCAAATGCCTGCTGCGCGGCACGCACCACCTCTGCGTCCGTCGCTTCAGGCCGTGCATAGCGAATATTGTTGGCGATGGTGTCGTGAAACAGAAAAATCTCCTGATCTACGAGAGCAATCTGCTGCTTGAGGCTTTTCTGGCTCACTCGGGAGATATCTTGGCCGTCGATGGTAATATTTCCATGCAGGGGGTCATAAAAACGTGCAAGGAGTCCGATAACTGTTGACTTTCCTGCCCCGCTCGCCCCGACCAGGGCTACAGTGGTTCCGGGGTTCACCTCCAGATTAAAGTCGTGCAGCACCAATTCTGCGGGTGCATAGCCAAAATCGACGTGGTTGAACACCACATGACCCTTTACTTTTCCCAGGTCCGGCGCATCAGCAATATCATCAAGATCTACAGGGGTGTCCATCATACCAAACACGCGCTCAGCAGCGCCAATCGCCTTTTGAATGACATTATTGGTCTTAACTAAACGCTTAAGCGGGCCGTACATCATCCCCATAGCGGTAACAAACGAGAGCAGCTCCCCTTCGCTGATATGTCCCTGCATGACGCGGTTCAGGCCGTACCACAACACCCCGGCTGCCCCCAGCGAAGACAAAAGTTCAATAATGGGAGCACTGGCTGAATCGTAACGAATAACTTTTGCTATGCGTCTGTAATAGTTATAGTTTTCTGCTTCGAAGCGATCTTTTTCCTTATCCTCGGTACCAAATGCCTTAACCACCTTTATCCCGCCAAAGGCCTCCTGGAGTATGCCGGTGAGATTCCCGATATTGGAGAGACTTTTTTGGACATAGCGCTTAATCCGCCGCCCTATGTGAGTTGCAGGCACAATAGCAACTGGAAGAACGATAAATGCAACCAGAGCCAGGCGCCAGTCATTGTAAAAAAGCAAAACTACGAGGCCGACAAGGGTAAGGCTTTCACGCACTACGGCAACCAGTTCATCTGCAGCGGATTTCTGCAGGGTGGCTACGTCGTTAATGATACGGGATACCACGGTTCCGGACTGCACCCTGGAATAAAACCCCATGGACAGGCGTAACGTATGTTTATACAGATCATTGCGCAGATCCTGTACCACCATCTGCCCGGCTGTCTTCATAAAGTATTCCTGAACATAGCGCGAGCTACCCTTGAGTAGAGCCAGACCTATTACGATGAAAGGGACATAGTTAATAAGTGCTTCGCCCCCAGGGGCAAGGACATGATCAACCAGGGGCTGAATCAGTTTCGCCACTGCCACATCACTGGCCGCCACGCCCACAGAAGCGAGCATTGCAATAACAATACGACCAGCATAAGGCCGGGAATAGCGCAGCAAGCGTTTATAGACAACCAGATTATCTTTTTTCAAAACTACCTTTCTCACTTAATTCCATTACCATGCGCGCCACACGTTCAGCACATCCCGGAGTACCCATCCGGGAACGGATTTCCGCTAGATCTGCAAGCATGGAATTTCTATAATCAGGGCTGTCAATAATGTGCTCAATTTCTGCGGCAATTGCTTCGGGGTTGGCTTCGTGTTGAAGCAATTCACGAATAACCCTGCGCCCCGCTACAATGTTGGGTAAGCCGAAGTGGCTAATGGAAACCAGGTGCTTACCAATGGCGTAGGTAAACGGCGACCCTTTGTAAATTATGACCATAGGGGTCTGAACCAACGCGATCTGCAGCGTCACTGTTCCCGACACTGCAATCACCGCATCACACGCGGCAACACTGGTATAGATGGTGTCGTCCACCAGTTCTACATCCAGCCCGCTCGCATTGATAGATTCCTGCAACAAGGCTTGATTCAGTCCAGAGGCAACAGGCAATAAAAACCCCACCCCGGGGTAGCGCTGTTTCAGTAATTGAGCAGCTTCCAGAACAGCAGGCAACGCATAGTGGATCTCATTGCGTCGACTCCCGGGCAACAGCCCGATCACGGGTTCAGATTTATCGAGATCGTGCTGGGTACGAAACTCCACGGCAGATGTATCGGCCTCGGCCTCATCCAGCAGAGGATGCCCCACATAGCGCACATCTATGTCCAGCCCGGCGTAATATTCCGGCTCAAATGGCAGGATGGCCGCAAGTTTATCCACATCACGCGCAATGGTTTTCACTCTTCCGCGTCGCCATGCCCACACCTGGGGGCTGACATAATAAAGCACCGGGACGCCCGACTTACGCGCCAATTTCGCAATACGAAGGTTGAAATCAGGGGAATCGATGAGGACCACCACATCCGGACGCTCATCACTGCTGTTTAACGCGCGTTTGATATCACGATACACACTCCAGATTCTAGGCAGGTGGCGTAACACTTCAGCGAGGCCCATAACAGCTAGATCGGACGCAGGTCGTAGCAGAGTGCAGCCTGCGCTCTGCATGCGTGGCCCCCCAACCCCATAGAACAGAAGTTCGGGATCAATACCCAATGCTGCATGGATCATATTGGCACCGAGGATATCGCCAGAGGCTTCACCTGCAACTACCAAAATCTTTTTGCGCGTCTCAGGCACAGAAACTCCCCCTCAAATACAATTCTATGCGCGTACAATACCGCGTTCACTCTGACGGACAAAGTCCACCAGGTTCTGCACCGTTGCCGGGATATCCTCCCACGATTCAATCTCTTTAAGAGCTTCTTCCTGCATCATTCCGGAGCGGAACAAGAGTTTGTATGCCTTCTTTAATGCGCTTAATTCCTCTTTGGCAAAACCGCGTCGTTTCAGACCAACCAGGTTCAACCCAACATTCTTTGCCCGATCCCCCTGAACAATAACATAGGGAACAACATCCTGGGCAACCATAGAACCGCCACTGGCCATAACATGAGTACCGATACGGGTAAACTGATGCACGGCCGACATCCCACCGAGAATAGCAAAGTCGTCCACCTCTACATGCCCCGCAAGGGTGGCGGCATTGGCAAGGATTACATGATTACCCACTCTGCAATCATGTGCTACATGGGTATACGCCATAAA
>JAIVHC010000065.1 GCA_020201305.1 Geobacteraceae bacterium | reverse complement strand
TCTTTGCTATTTGTTCCTTCCATTATTCTCCATTGCATACTTTCCATTGCATACTTCATTCCGGATATAAAAGTCACGTATAGTGGCACCGCCCGCCATCTCACCTGTGCCATCTCAAATTCGGTGGGCAATGCCCACCCTACGGCCCTTATTGCGCATATAAAAGGCGCATATAAAAGGCTTGTAGCAGGGCATGATTCATCCCTAGCCCATGTAATATTGAAAGATAGAGTTGTGCAAAAAAGAGGCACTTTGCGTATTTGTACAGCACAACTCCGTCACCGGCCTGATGTTAAGGGCGGCATTGCCCCTGTTGATTCGGCATTGTTGCGCAATTAACCCTGCGGGCACGACCTTTGCAAATTCAAGGAGCGTGGTTAGCGACCCCCGTGTTGCTGCCGGTTGTTCATCGAAGATCTATGCGTCAAGGAGAAGATCATGTTTAACTCATCAGATGTACCCGACAAGAGCTTTAATTACACCGATGTATACAGTAATAGAAATGCCGCACAGATATATGTAAGCGACACAACTTTGCGAGACGGGGAGCAGACTCCCGGCGTTGTATTCAGCCCCGAAGAGAAATTGACTATTGCACGCTGGCTCGCGGACATCGGCGTTACCGAACTCGAATGCGGTATCCCCACCATGGGCAGAGCAGAACAGGAGAGTATCCGCGAGCTGGTCGATCTCAATCTTTCTCCGCGCCTGCTGACCTGGAACCGCGCGCTGGAGAAGGATATCCAGGCTTCCATCGATTGCGGCATCCGCGCGGTGGACATATCCCTCTCGACCTCGGATATTCATATTAAGAACAAGATCAGGAAATCACGCGCCTGGGTAAAGAAACAGCTGCGCACAGCCCTGCGCTTTGCCGCGCGCCACAATCTGTATGTATCCGTCGGAGCCGAAGATGCGAGCCGTGCAGATATAGGCTTCATCCTTGAACTGTTGCGTATTGCCGAAATGGAGGGTGCTGCACGATTCCGCTTTTGCGATACCCTCGGGGTACTCAATCCCTTTACAACCTATGCATGGATTGCGGAGCTTAGAAATGCCACTAATGTGGATATCGAGGTACATATGCACAATGATCTGGGGATGGCTACAGCGAATGCGATTGCGGGTGTCCATGCCGGGGCAAACTATATAAGCACCACGGTAAATGGTCTGGGGGAACGAGCGGGGAATGCCGCCCTCGAAGAGGTGGTTATGGCCCTGAAACACAGCTGTAATATCGATACCGGCATCAACACCGGCGAATTTGCCGCGTTATCCGCCTATGTAGGTGAAGCGAGCAATCATAAGATTCCAGCCTGGAAGGCTGTAGTGGGGCAGCAGGTTTTCTCCCACGAATCGGGACTCCACGCTGATGGAGTGATAAAATATCCGGCGAATTACGAGGGTTTCGCCCCCGAAGAGGTGGGGCTGAAGAGTCAGCTCGTGGTAGGAAAACACTCGGGTCGCAGCGGTCTTTTACACAAGCTTAAACATCTGAATATTGATACCTCGTGCCTGGATATCGACCAGCTCCTCCATCAGGTGAGGCATCTTTCCGCTACACATAAGTCAGCCCTGCAGGATAAGGATCTTATTCAGCTATGCCGCACGCATTAGGCAGCGGCCTTCAGGTCAGGGTAGCTCATCCTGAAGACGGGGATATGTTTCTGCACGGGTGTACTGCCGCGGGCTGGATAAGCGTTAAGAATTTTCTTCCTCAGCCGGGAAAAGGAAAGGTAGTCATAGGGATGACAAAGGTAAAGGTACTCCCCTGCCCGGGCGTTGAATCCACCAGGATATCCCCATTGTGCTCCTGGGCAATCTTGCGGCACAGATAGAGTCCAAGTCCGGTCCCCTCCCCTTCGGGCTTGGTGGTGAAAAAGGGGGTAAAGATTTTCTCTTTCTGCTCCTGATCTATACCCGGCCCCGTATCACCGATATGGATATGCACTGCTTTGCCTGCATGGACACAGGTACGGATAACAATGGTTCCGGGCTGTTTCATCGCCTGGATCGCGTTGGTAATCAGGTTTATACATACCTGCTTGACCTGATTCGCATCCGCGAGTACCGGCTCAATCTCACCCAACTGTTCTTCAATAGAGTGCCCGGCACGCCTGGCCTCATATTTAATCAGGGTCAGAACCTGACGGATAACTTCATTGCAATCCACCCGGGTCAATTCGGCCTTGTTGTTGCGGGAAAATCCGAGCAGACCTGTCGTCAATGACTTAAGGCGCTCAATCTCCGATTCGATCTGCTCAAGGAGTTCCCCCGAAAATGAAGCAGGTTCGGTTTCGCGCCCCAACAATTGTGCCGCATACGCAATAACTGCGAGGGGATTGTTTATTTAAACAGGGTAAGAAGGGGACGTCCCAGCACGCGTGCTTCATCCATGCCACTAACCTGTTCCATCCACCGATTCCACGACGTGATGCATAAACTCGAATCCAGGGTATATATCCCCAGCGAGGTACTGTCGAGGATGCGCTGATTGAACTGATGCAGCATGCGGTAACGCTCCGACATCTGCTCCGCCTCTTCATACATGCGTGCATTTTCAATCGCACTAGCGGCCTGAGCCGTCATAGTCTGCAGAACCTCAACATCGTCTTCAGTGAAAGTGTTTGCCTCCACACTTTCCACATTAAACACGCCAACCAGTCGATCCTGTACCACCATAGGCACAACAACGGCACTACGAGCACTGGGTATCCCGGGGAAATAATCAGGATCACTGTGAACATCCGCAACCACTATCGGGGTACCATTTGCTGCGGCACGCCCCATTATACCCTGTCCGAAGGTAAGGGGTTGTTTCAACACCTCCGGGGGATACCCATAGGATGCCGCGACTTCTAAAGTTGCCCCACCTTTATTCACCAGGCGCATCACGGCATTGTCAAAATGAAACACCGCACGGGTGATCTCCAGAATTTTATCCAGCAATTCCGGCAGGGTCTTCAAGGTGATCAGCTCGTTGCCTATTTTCTGATATGCGGCAAGAATTTTGCGGGTTTTAGCATTACTGTGTGGCATGGGATTATGACCTGTATAGATGGCCTGTATGACCCTTCGTGTATGGAAACAAAAGCTTTTCAGGCAGTCAGGAGTATGGCTTCGGCTACTTCGTGCAGCGATTTACGTTTGTCCATCGAGAGTTTCTGCAGTTTGCGATACGCCTCATGTTCAGACATCCCGCCGGACATCAATACGCCCTTCGCCCGATCCACAACCTTGCGGGTTTCGAGGGTCTGTTTTAATTTACCCACCTTATCCCTAAGGTTCGAGACCTCGATAAACTGATGGATGGCAAGGTCTATGGCAGGAAGAAGCTGTTCATCACGGAAGGGTTTGACCAGGTAATTCATTACACCGGCATTACGCGCGCGCTCAATGGTTTCCGGATCAGTACTGCCGGTGAGAAGAACAATGGGGGCCGGAGCCTGTTCGATTATATTCTCCGCCGCATTTATGCCATCCATTACCGGCATGGATACATCCATAACCACCAGAATGGGTTTATGCGTCAGGGCCAGGATAAGAGCCTCCTGCCCGTTTGAACCCTCAATAATTTCATCAAAGCCGAAACGTGCAAGGGCTTCAGCTACCTGCCGCCGCAATAAGGGTTCGTCATCTACTACTAGCGCGGTTTTCATTCTTTCTCCTTTGCCTTTTTAACAACAATCATGATGCTTTCGCAGAAAGCACAAAATTAGATGGCTAAGCAAAAAGCGCCAAATGCAAGGCGCGTGATTGTTTTTGTAGAGACGTTGCATGCAACGTCTCATCCGTACGTCGAAGCAGCGAGATAATTACCACCAGTCTCATAATGGCGCAGCAGTTGGTGAGTTTTTGCGACGCCATCAATCATCAGCTTTTGAATCTTATGAGCTCAAATGTTACAGCATGCTACGTCAAAAGCGGAACCCGAATCCCGTTATCTGCGGTATATCAGTATCTCTGAGTCTGTTGCTGCAACGGCTCGATAGTGATAGCGACCCGGCGGTTCATCTGGCGCCCTCCAGCTGTATCGTTGGATGCAATGGGCTGGCTTTCACCGAAACCAATGGCGCTGATCCGCTGGGCCACAACCTGATAATTGACGAGAATGTTCTTAACGGCTTCGGCACGCCGCTCCGACAGGCCCTGGTTGTACTGCTCGGAACCGCTACTGTCAGTGTGTCCTGCAATCTGCAACCTTGTCTGCGGATACGCGTTCAGCACTTCAGCTACTCGTTGCAATTCATCATAACCTCCCGGCTTGACGGAGGCTGAATCAAAATCAAACAGCAGGTCAGATTTAAACGTCACCGCCAGGGTCTGGGCATTGCGCTGAATGCTTGCGCCTTCGACATTAGCAAGATTCTGACGCATCGCCTGCTCCTGCTTCTCCATATAATTGGCAAAGAAACCGCCTGCAGTTCCACCCAGGGCTGCACCGACTCCAGCACCTACCAGGGTAGCCTCGGTATCGCCACCAAGCAATTGCCCCAGTCCTGCACCTACTGCAGCACCGGTTCCGGCCCCGACAGCGGTGCCGCGCTGAGTTTTACTCATAGGCTGGGAGCAGCCTGCCAGCGCGACCCCCAGAATGAGAATCACAATAGTTATTCTACGCATATCTTCCTCCTCTTTCAGTTAATTGCTGATAAATACACCTGTATTTATGTCTAGCACTATATCACATACTTATACCGTCTGCATTGAAGCAAATGGCGCGTGGCTCTAATAATTTTCAATCATGATGGCGGCGCAAAAGCTCACCAACTGCTGCGCCATTATGAGACTGCTGGTAATTATCGCGCTGCTTCGAAATCCGGGGTGCATTTTTATTTTGACATTTGTGTTAAAGTTGTGCATAATTCAATTCAGACATAGAAATTCAGCTTAACCGCGCGATGAAGCGCACTACATAGATTTCTTCCTGTGGCAACAACGGCGTTGCGGAGCAGGCAGGTAAAGGCAAAGGCGCCTTGTTTCCATCGATTTCATATCGGTGCGAAGCAAGGCGCCTTTTTTTTTGTTTTAAATCCGCAACAAAAGGAGATCAGAGGGATGAAAAAGATCGAATGTATCATCAAACCCTTCATGCTCGAAGAGGTGAAAAACGCCATGACCGACTTTGGAGTCAGTGGCATGACCTTAAGTGAGGTCAGAGGATTCGGGCGCCAGAAGGGGCACACGGAGACGTATCGCGGCGCCGAGTATCAGATTGACTTTATACCCAAAATCAAGCTGGAGCTGGTAGTCGCGGACGAGCAGGCGCCAAAGCTGGTGGAGGTAATCCAACAGGCCGCCCACACCGGCAGCATCGGGGATGGCAAAATCTTTGTTTCCACGGTGGATCACTCGGTACGCATCCGCACCGGAGAAACAGCCGAAAAGGCACTCTAACCTCGGGCGATAGCGTAAACAGACAACATTGTAACCATCGTTACTTTAGGGAGACTTAGTGATGAAATTTAAAATACTCTTATTCTCGACTCTTTTCTTCATTCTGCCCGGCATAGCACTGGCGGCTGAAGCAACAAGCGAACTTACTTATGTTCTAAACACCTTCTCATTTCTAGTGAGTGGGGTACTGGTAATGTGGATGGCTGCCGGATTTTGCATGCTCGAGGCCGGGCTTGTCCGTTCCAAGAACGTCGCCACCATCTGCCTTAAGAACATCTCGCTCTACAGTGTCGCGGGGTTGCTGTTTTACCTCGTGGGCTACAACCTCATGTACATGAATGTGGATGGTGGGTTCATGGGTACCTTCATGCCCTGGGGCGCGGACGATAGCGCTGCCCTTGCTGGTGACTATTCCGCCGGCTACTCCAGCGGTTCCGACTGGTTTTTTCAGATGGTGTTCTGCGGCGCGGCCTGCTCCGTAGTATCCGGCTGTGTAGCTGAGCGTGTCAAGCTCTGGTCCTTCCTGATCTTCTGCGCGGTTCTCACCGCAATCATCTACCCCATCCAGGGATCATGGGCATGGGGCGGCGGCTGGCTCGCAGAAATGGGCTTTTCCGACTACGCCGGTTCCACTCTGGTTCACTCCGTAGGTGGCTGGGCCGCTCTCACCGGGGCCATCATCATTGGTGCGCGCACAGGCAAGTACCGCAGTGACGGACGCATCAACCCCATGCCGGGCTCCAACATCCCCCTCGCTACTCTGGGTACCTTTATTCTGTGGATGGGCTGGTTTGGTTTCAACGGGGGTAGCGCATTGGCCCTGGGCGAAGCAGGAGCCGCAATTGAACAGGGGAATGTGTACATCAACACCAATCTTGCCGCTGCCGGCGGTCTGATGGCAGCCATGTTTATGGTACAGATCATGTACAAAAAGGTTGACGTTACCATGGCACTCAACGGTGCCCTCGCAGGTCTGGTAAGCATTACAGCGGGCCCTGCGGCACCTTCACCCGGAGCTGCAATTCTGATCGGCGCTGTGGGTGGTGTGCTGGTGGTACTTGCAATCCCGATGTTTGACAAATTCAAGATTGACGATGTTGTCGGTGCGATTTCAGTCCACCTTGTGGGTGGTATCTGGGGCACCCTTGCAGTACCCATCTGCGATAGTGATGCGAGTTTTGTAACCCAGTTCATCGGAGTGGTCGCCATCGGCGCATTTGTGGTAATCGCCAGCTCACTGGTGTGGCTCGCCATCAAATTCACCATCGGAGTGCGCTGCGACGCCAAGGACGAGGTCAGCGGTCTCGACGTCTCTGAAATAGGTCTCGAGGCATACCCTGACTTCGCGCCCATGAGTTCAAGCAAACGCTGATTCAATGACATAACCAAACGTACCCGGCACCCTCCACAGCGGAGGGTGCCAACCTAAAACGTATGTAAACTTACAGGAGAAAAAATAATGAAATCATTAAAGAACATCATCCTTGCCACCCTGCTCTTTAGCGCTGCGATGTGCAGCACCGCCTCTGCGGTAGAGGTTTCCGGCTCCGCCTACGCGGGATTCTACGATAAATATCTCTGGCGCGGTTTCGACCTCAGTGGCAGCACGCCGGTAATGCAGGGCGGGGTTGATCTGAGCGCCGGCAGCTTCACCGTCAGCTACTGGACCAACCTGCAGTTGACTACTGATGAAGGGATGGATGCGGGTGACGCTACTGAAACCGACATCGTCATCGACTACTCCACCGATCTCAACGAGATGGTGAGTCTTAGTGTGGGTAACATCTTCTATCAGCTCGAAGGGATGGAGGACACCAACGAACTCTATCTGAGTCTGGGACTCAATACCATGCTGAGCCCCACCTTCAGCATCTACTATGACTGGGATAAAGCGGACGAGACTGGTCTCTTCTACACTGCGGATATCAGCCACTCCATTGCTCTGGCAGATTCTCTGAGTCTGGGTCTGGGTGCTCTGGTGAGCTACAATCAGTCTTCAGATTACTCTGTGGGCGACTACGATGAACTCCACAACTATGAGCTCAGCACTTCACTGGATTATGCCATCAATGACACCTACAGCATCAGCG
>JAIVHC010000235.1 GCA_020201305.1 Geobacteraceae bacterium | reverse complement strand
AAACACCTTTTTGCCGTTCTGGGCCGCATTGACCAGCGCGTTGACGATCTGGCTGTCGCGTGCGAGGCGGTATACCGTAAGGCGGATCGTGCTTACGCGCGGATCGATAGCCGCCTCGCGCAGGAGGTCGATAAAATGGTCGAAGCTGTGATAGGGGAAATGGAGCAGAATATCCCGCGTTGCGATCTGGTCCATAACGGACTGGTGTTGCTCTAACTGCGGATGCGGCAGAGGTTTGAATGGATCGTAGTACAGCTCCGGGCGCGGTAGCTGCGGGAAGCCGATAAAATCCTTGAAATTGTGGTAGCGTCCACCGGGCAGGCGCGCCCCGGGATCATGGATGTGAAGAACCTCGCACAGATGTTCGAGGAACGTATCCGGAATGGTGCGGTCGTAGACGAAGCGCACCGGACGTCCGGTTTTTCTTCGCGCGAGACCATCCTGGACCTTCTGCGGGAAGGTTTTGAAGCGTTCATCATCCATGTCCAGTTCAGAATCGCGGGTGATTTTGACGATATAGGAGCTGAAACCCGAATATTTGAAGTAGAAGAAAATTTCATCCATGCCGAGGCGGATAATATCTTCGAGGAGGATAATCTCGGTTAAATTCTGTTCTGATGGCAGGATCAGAAAACGGGATACCTTGTCGGTAGGGATCTCTATCAGGGCGTAGTCCGGTTCAGCGCCATCCTCGATTTCGAGACTCACCGCCAGGTATATGGGGTGATCCTTCATCAGCAGGGCGGTTTTATTGTTGAGCATCAGCGGCACCAGAAAGGGGCGGACTTTACGGTGGAAGTAATCCATCACAAAGTCACGCTGTGCCTCACTCAGGCTTGCATCACAACGCAGGACAATCCCCTCGTGCTTAAGGTCGGCGAGGATCTCCTGATAGAGCTGTTCAAAACGCTCGGTCTGCTCCTGCACAATCTTCTTGATTTCGGCAAGGATTTCACGCGGGTCCTGCCCGATTAGCTGGATCGCCTTTTTGCGCACCTTGACGAGTCGATGCAGGGTGGCAACCCGGACCCGGAAGAACTCATCCATGTTGGCGGAAAATATCCCCAGAAATTTGAGGCGCTCCAATGCGGGCACATCTGTAGAGCTCGCTTCCTGCAGTACCCGTTCATTGAAGTTCAGCCAGCTGATCTCTTTGCTGACAAATGGATTTTTTTTCATGTCATCCCTGTGTGCAGATATTAAAGGCGTGGGTATGGTACGCCCTGTATCAATCCGGATGGGAACAACTTAGAACTGAATTGTTAGCTCCATATTAGTTTACCCCTAATCCTGCTGTGTATCGCTGGGACGGGTGTGCTCCTTCCGCACCCAGCCGTAGTGCCCGTGCGGATGTTGAACGTAGTACCACTGCGGGGCTTCTCCTACGATGGTTAGCGGTTGGCCGTAGTATGCCTGTCCGGTTACCGGGTGTTCCTCACCGGGGCCGGAACGCATATGGGTGCGGTTGACCATCACAACCAGGTCACTCGGAGGATAGGTGCGCCGGGGTTGATCCTGTATGCTTGACGCGGGTGCTTCAACCACCATGTAGCCGCGTTGGGTATCACGGTAATAGACCCCATCTGCGACATAGTAAGGGATATGGTTGACTACTACCGTGGTGTAGGTTCGGGGTAAAGATGAAACCACGTAGCCGATGGGAAGACTCAGCCCGATATATGCCCTGCTCCCATAGCGGGGATAGTGATGCGGGTAGCTGGGCCATGAGCGTAAATGTCTGGTGGGGAAGTGGTGAATGTTGGAGCGAAAATTGGGGCGTAAGGTTCTGGAATGGCGCCAGTGTGGATGCGAAAAGGCCTGATTATGCAACGCCATCCCAACCGATATACTCTTGTGATGGCGCGCGGCACCGGCTTCGGGGATCGCTGCAGGAACGATAAATATGCTGAGAATGGTGCCGAATGAAAGCAGATGTTTAAACGGGATAAACATGATGCAACCCTCCTGCTGAATATTCCGGGCTACGGGCAGCTCGGAAGGGTGAGATTGATCCCATCCGAGTAATTCGGATGGGATCAATCTTATCACATCTTTAGCGTTTGCATATCCGGATCAGCGGCACCGGCTCATCGTGCAGGGTCTTTGCTTGCCACAGTCCATGTTGAGACCTCTACACTCAACATTGTACCCCCTGTTTTGGTGGAAGCTCTTGGGGCAGCAGTCGGATCCGGTTGTATAGCAGTTACCTTTGTAAGATTGCCCTTTTTGGCCATACGCTGAATGCATAGCCTTGAGTTCGGCAGCTTTTTCCTGCTGTTCCGGGGTCAGAATAGAGAACATCTGCTGCTTGTGCTCAATTTTGTTAACCAGCATAGCTGCTTTGAGGTCTGCATAGGCGCTTGCCCTGGTTTTCAGATCTTTAGTGTCAATCCCATTGCCGGGTTGAGCAGCACGCAGTTGCTCGCGTGCCTCTTTGAGCTCAGTACGCATCCGAGCGCGTTCCTGCTGCTGGGTGGTGCGCAGCTCATCCATTTTCTGCTGTTGCTCGGCACTGAGATCGAGGATAACAGCCATGCGGTTTCCCTGCTGCGCCTCGCTGCAGCGAGCATTGGCTTGCCTGGTCTTGCCGCTGCTCCATGCCATGGCACTGGTGCTCAGAAGGAAAATGGTGAGGATACTGATACTTAATACGCCGATTTTTTTCATGCTGTGCTCCTTTTAAGGGTGATGGCGTTGCAAAAACTCACCAACTGCTGCGTTGCTGTAATTATCTCGCTGCTTCGACGTACGTAAGTACGCCTCATTGCTCGACAATCACGCGCCTTGCATTTGTTTTGTGCTTTCTGCGAAAGCATCAAGGGGGGGGGTGCAGTGAGGAAAGCTCCAGTAGCGTGTAGCGGAAGGAACTCCCCGGTTTTTTATATGGGCCGATAATAACTGATATTGATGAGCAAAGGGGTTAAGAGCTGTGTGTTAAAGGTAAAGTTATGTAAAGAGCGCGGATGTTTTTCTGCCGCAGCTTAACAATATTTTACCCCTGAAAGCACGAAGCATGGATAAAATAAACCCCTGGGCGGCAATGGGAACTGAACAACCAGTGAAGATGCTTTCGCGGAAAGCATAAACAAGCGGAAAGGGGCGAATAGGGTATGCGCAGAATATTGCTCATAGATGATGACCAGGAACTATGCGAACTGCTGCACGACTACCTGAGCGCTGAAGGACTCAATATTGTCAGCGTTCATACAGGTGACGCCGGGGCACCGGCTGCGCTGGAGCAGGGGATAGATCTGGTGATTCTCGACGTTATGCTTCCGGGAATGAACGGGCTTGACGTGCTGCGTGCGATTCGCAAAGAATCGCACGTGCCGGTGATTATGCTCACCGCGCGAGGTGAAGAGATCGACCGTATTGTGGGGTTGGAGCTCGGTGCGGATGACTATCTGCCCAAACCCTTCAATCCACGCGAACTGCTGGCGCGTATTCATGCGGTGGAGCGTCGTCTGGCGCAGCAGATTGGGACAGGTGGCAGCGAGGACAGCGATGTTGCTGAAGTGCTCGAAGTTGGAGATATCCGCATATATCCCGGTAGCCGCAGGGTGAAACGTGCAGATGAGAATATGGAGTTGACCTCGGCTGAATTTGACCTGCTTGCCATGTTGGTACGTCACCGGGGTGAGGTTGTGAGTCGCAAGACCCTGGTTGAGGAGGTGTTGGGGCGGCGCAATTCTCCCTATGATCGGAGTGTGGATGTGCATGTAAGTGCATTGCGTAAAAAACTCGGCCCGCATGTGGATGGCGGCGATGCTACAAGCGAGCGTATTGTCACGGTGCGCAATGTCGGATATATGTACGCTGATCCGGAACTGAGCTGAAGATGCAGAGTCTGTTTTTCAGGATATTTTTGTATTTCTGGGGCCTCGTGATTCTGGTGGCGCTAGTCATTGTGACGCTTACCATATTCCGGGACCAGCAGTATCCGCCCCCCATACATCGCCAACTCGCGCAGCGTGCCGTGGTGGAGTACGGACGCGAGGCCGTGCGTCAATACGAACGCCACGGGGCTGCGGCACTTAAGGCCTTCAGTGGTGGGATCCGGCGCGAACATGGCTTTACCCTGCTCCTTTTCGACCAGCATGCCGACTCGCTCCTGGAGCACAAAATAGCACGCGGCATGCGGAATATTGTAATCCGTACCTTGCAGAGTGGCAATGTGGAAGAACCGATAAGGGGCCGTCGCAACACCATGGCGGCGATTGTCCAGGGTGATTCGGAGCAGCGCTATGTTGCAGCGATCTGGGTGCCACGCCGCCCGGCACCCCAGCGCGTTGTCGCCGAGCTTACCCGGGGTCTGCTCGGGTGGCAGTTGCTCCTGGTTCTTGGCATAACCGCCCTGGCATGCTTTGCCCTGGCACGTTCCTTTGCCACCCCCATCAGTCGCCTGCGCCGTGCAACGCATCGCTTTGCTTCGGGCGATCTGAGTACGCGCATCGGCACGGCAGTGCGTGGACGTAACGAAATTGCCGCTCTTGCCGCAGATTTTGACGATATGGCAACACGCATAGAGGCTCTGGTAGAAGGGCAGCAGCGCCTGCTGCGTGACATCTCACACGAACTGCGCTCCCCTCTCACCCGTCTTGGCATTGCCCTCGAACTCGCGCGCACACAGCAGGGCACCGCGCAGCAGCAAAAGAGCCTGGAGCGCATCGAGCTGGAGAGTGCACGCATGAACAGCATGATCGGGCAGCTGCTCGATCTCACGCGGATGGAGCATGCCGCTACCACGACAGACAGAGAAGAGGTTGATCTGTCTCCGATGCTGGAAAGCATAGTGCGGGATGCGGCCTACGAAGCGGAAGAACGCAATGTGAAGGTAGACCTTCATGCCCAGGGAAAAGTAACTCTACAGGCTGTTCCGGAGCTGCTTGCGCAGGCATTTGAAAATGTAATTCGCAATGCAGTGCGCTATACTGCCCCTGCAACCCGGGTGGAGGTGGAGCTGGACCTTGAAGAAGGACAGGCCCGCATTCGGGTGTGCGATCAGGGCCCCGGTGTTCCGGAAGGGGAGCTGGAGAAGCTCTTCACCCCCTTTTATCGCGTCGCCGAAGCGCGTGAACGCCATACGGGCGGCACCGGTATCGGGCTTGCGATAGCCAGGCGTGCGGTTGAACTGCATAACGGAAGCATCAGCGCTGCCCGCGCCGACAGCGGAGGGCTCGTGGTTGAAATCATCCTGCCGGTGGTAGATGGGTAGATTGTCATTTTAAACAGGCATAGGTGTGGGTGGACAATCCGGCTTTTTAATAGAAATTATGGGGGGGAGCATGGAAGTGTTTGTGTGGGAAAAAAGCTTTGAAACCGGCCTTACAGAGGTGGACAGACAACATCGGTATCTGGTGGAGCTCAGCAATCAATTCGGAAAACAGCTGAGTGAAGACAATGTATCCCACGCGGCGATGGAGCAATTGTTCCGCGAACTCGCCGATTATACCCAGTACCATTTTGACGAAGAGGAAAAAGAGATGGCGCACTCCAGGGTGGATCCGCGCCATGTCGAGTATCACGAAGAGATACATAACGGCTTTCTTGCCGACCTGATGGAGATGTACGAAGAGGAAACCCTGGTGCAGAGAGAGTCGGCCACACATCTGTTTGACTTCCTCCTCAACTGGCTGGTGTACCATATCCTCGGATGTGATATGCAGATGGCACGTCAGATTGAGGCGATAAAAGGGGGCAAGTCTCCCGCTCAGGCGTATGAAGAATCGATCCAATACGAGGATCGAAGCACCGAACTGCTCCTCAAATCGCTTAACAATCTGTTCCGCCAGGTTTCTGGACGCAGTAAGGAGCTCAAAGAGCTCAACGCCAGCCTCGAAGCGCAAGTGGCGCAGAGGACCCAGGAGCTGCTGGAGGCTAATGAAACCCTGACCTACCTTGCTTCCACTGATGTTTTAACCGGGCTCGCCAACCGCCGCCGGGCTATGCAGGTGTTGGATGAGCTCTGGCACCAGAGTGAACAGGATGGAAGCGCCCTGGCGGTGTTGATGCTCGATGCGGATGGATTCAAGCAGATCAACGACGAATATGGACATGATGCCGGGGATGAAGTGCTGCGCGAACTTGCGAAAGAGCTTGAGCACGGGGTGCGCACCGATGACATCGTATGCCGTATGGGTGGAGATGAGTTTCTGGTTATCTGCCCTGATACTCAGGTTCAGGGAGCGTTGCATCTGGGACAAAAACTTCACGCCTTGATTGCCGGACTCCGGATCCGCGCCGGAGAGGGGATCTGGCATGGCAGTGTCAGCATGGGGGTGGCGAGTAGCGCTCCCGCACAGGGTAAAGGGATTGATGCTCTGATAAAAAGCGCGGATGAAGGG
>JAIVHC010000234.1 GCA_020201305.1 Geobacteraceae bacterium | reverse complement strand
CTCAGACGTACAAAATCGGCCCCGGCACTGATGCCCGCACTGGGGATGGACGGAAAGATTACACTCAAGGCAACACAAAAAGAGAAAAACCGCATGGGATATCCTTACCGAAACTGTTGAAGGTGTGGTTACAGGCTTTGCTAAGTCGCGTTGCAGATGTAACAGACTTTTGCTGCGCGAGCAATCTTTCAGCGGGTGCAGTAGAGAGATGCAGATTGGTGCGGAGGTATGTACTTATTCTACGAATTCAGGCCATTGGCAGCGTGACGGTAAATGTGCTCCCGCTATTGACTTCGGAAACAACCTCAATGGTACCGTGATGCGCGTCAACCACCCATTTCACAATCGCAAGACCGAGACCGGTGCCGCCGTCGGTACGGTTGCGTGCCGCATCTGTGCGGTAGAAGCGCTCGAAAATGTGCTCAATATGTTCGGGTTCAATGCCGATGCCGGTGTCGCAGATTGAAACAATGGCGTTGGCCGCATTGCATTCAAGTTTGATGTGCACATGCCCGTGCTCTGGGGTGTAGCGCAGTGCATTGCTTATCAGATTCCAGAACATCTGGCGCAGGCGCAGATCATCTCCCTTGAGCCAGATTTCCCTATCCGCCTCATGCTGTAGATGTACTTCGATATTTTTTTTCGCCCCGAGGTTGCGAGCCTGGATGTACATCTCCTGCAAAAGATCGCTCAGGCTCAGGGTGGTGATTGAAAGGGGCAGTTCCCCTGATTCGCTCTTCGCGAGGGTAAGTAGATCTTCGATAATCCGCCCCATGCGTTCAATCTCTTCCATATTGGAAATGAGGGTATTGCGGTAGTCTTCAGCAGTTTTGCCCCAGCGCAGAGCTACCTCGGTTTCGCCGCGGACGATGGTGAGAGGAGTGCGGAGCTCGTGCGAGGCATCGCCGGAAAACTGGCGGATGCGACTCGTGGATTCATGCAGGCGTGTGAGCATTTTATTGTGGGCATTGAAAAGCGTGTCCAGTTCGCGACATGCGGGTTCTGGCACGAAAGGTTGGTTGAGAGTGTCGACATCAGTCTGGTCACAATGGGCGATAAAGTCGGTCATCACCAGTGTGCATGCACTTATTTTTTTTGCGAGATAAAATACTGCCAACAGCAAAAGAAGGATCAGGGTCAGAGCAAGGACGAAGGAGGAGATGCCGGCTGTTATGGAGGTGTGCACCATGGTGCAGAGTGAATCAGAAAGGGCGGCACCGGCTGCCAGAGCGACAGCCAGTGCCCCAATAAATACGCACCTGAGCGCGTTGATACTATTCAGCCAAGCATCAATCTTCTTTGAGAACATATCCGACACCACGGATGGTATGAATAAGTTTTTTGTCGAAATCTTTGTCGACTTTCTTGCGTAGATAGTTGACGTAAACATCGATAATGTTGGTGAAAGAGTCAAAGGTGTAGTCCCATACGTGCTCGGCAATCATGGTGCGGGTCAGCACCTGATTGGGGGAACGCATGAAGTACTCGAGAAGACCATACTCTTTTGCGGTGAGGTCAATTTCCTTGTCGCCGCGCCATACCTTATGGGTAACAGGGTCGAGGCGCAAATCGGCAAAGAAGATCTCCGCGCCACGGTCTTCGCCGCTGCGGCGTACCAGAGCACGCACGCGCGCCAGGAGTTCAGCAAAGGCGAACGGCTTGGTGAGGTAGTCGTCACTGCCACTGTCGAGGCCGGAAACAATGTCGTCTACATTGTCTTTCGCAGTCAGGCACAGAATCGGGGTTTTAATCCCTTTTTCCCGTAGTTCGCGGATTACGGTGAGGCCGTCCTTTTTTGGCAGCATTACATCCATGAGGACGAGATCGTAGCGATTAGCCTCGGCCATGTAGAGGCCCTCTTCGCCATTTGCGGCAATATCTACGGAAAAATCCTCCTCTTCAAGGCCGCGCTTGATAAAGCTTGCGACTTTCTTTTCGTCTTCTACTACTAGAATTTTCATCATTTAAGCTCCTTTGGGTTGATCAGAATCAAGGGGTTATTGCGAGAGTGCAAATATTTATTTTGCGCTAGTTTAGCCGCCATCAGATGTTGGTGCAGGCAGGCATCTTTTGTTCGGATTGCGGCGCATTGTCCCGCATCAGATCATTTTCAATTTGACCAGGACCTCGTTAGCGGTCTCTTCCACGGCCTTGCCGGTTACATCTACAATGGCCCATTTCTGGCGGCGGAAGAACTTTTTTGCTGCCTGTAGTTCATCATCAATCTGCTCAAACTGGGCGTAAGCCGTACGTGGATCCTGTCCCAGATTGCGCAGACGTGCGGCGCGGAGTTCCACCAGCCGTTCCGCTTTTATGATCAGGCCACACACCCGGTTATGCTGCATGTTGAGCAATTCTTCAGGGGGGTCAATCCCGCTTACCAGGGGGATGTTGGCCACTTTCCAGCCCCGGTGTGCCAGATACATGGAAAGGGGGGTTTTGCTTGTGCGCGACACCCCTACCAGCACGATATCCGCCTTGTTGAGAAAGCGCGTCTCCTGGCCATCGTCGTTGCGCACGGTAAACTCAATGGCATCAATGCGGCGGAAGTAGTCATCGTCTACATTGTGGAGCAGCCCCGGAGTCTCGTTAGGGGTGGTGCCCAGAAAATCTGACAAGCGAACCAGCAATGGAGTCAGAATATCGACGCTGATCAATCCCATGGCACTGCACTCTTCATGCACCAGGCGCGACAGATCGCGGTTAACGATAGTGTAAATCACCATCGCCTGTTGCTGCGCCGCCTTGTCCAGCGCTGTATATACCTGATTCTTGCTCCGCACGTTACTTACCCGGGTAACCTGGGCGTCATCATGCTGAAACTGGGTGAGGGCTGCAGATACCATTTTTTCCGCAGTCTCGCCTGTGGCATCGGAGAGAAGCAGCACATTTTTGCCAGAACTCATATTTTCTCAAAAACCTGTAATGTGTATTGCGTAATCTATACCAGAAAAAAAAGGTAATGCAACAAGCGCGCAATGAAAAAACGTATTTAGTTGCATGCAGTGCACACAATATCAGGGAACGGTACCCGGCGCGGTTGAAATCGGCGGACACACTATCTGGTATTATTTTTCATATGTTTCCACTTGTTGTTCATTAGTCGGACGTTACTTTTATCGCGCTTTTGTATTCTCATGTCAAGAAATTTTATTGAAATTTTATTGTTTATTGCGTTTCCGGGTGCGATTTGCTACACAAGCGAAATGATTGAAAACTGGTATGAAATATCCTGTGTGATTCCTGTTGCCAGCACTGATGTTGTATGTGAAGTGATGGTCGGTATGGGAAGTACGGGCGTTATAGTGGATGAGCGCAAGCTTGATACGTTCGTGGTGCCCGACCCGGAAGAGGTGTATACGGATAACTACACCATTAAGGCATTTTTTCCTGCGCAAGGTGCGCCTGCTGATCTGGTGCAGAAACTGCAAGCCCGCCTGGGTGCAGAAGTGGCGGGGATGGATAGCGTGCAACTGTTGTGGCGCGAGATAGGAGCGCAGGACTGGGCTGAAGGATGGAAACAGTATTTCAGCGCATTTCAGATCGGCAACAGTCTCGTGGTTAAACCGAGTTGGGAAGAAGGGGCCTTCCCC
>JAIVHC010000233.1 GCA_020201305.1 Geobacteraceae bacterium | reverse complement strand
CCTTGTAGGTCGAAATTTTTGCTTAGCCATCTTATGATTTTTTGCGAAAGCATCACGATTGAGTTGATATTTTATGCGTACGGTAAAATCATATTACCCACGCGATTCGAAAGAGAATTACAAAGATTATTGACTGGATACATTGGATTGGCATGTAACGCTTAGATTGTCGCTTGGAGCGCTGGAGGGAATCAAACGGTTTTTTTCAAGTCCCGGTAGACATTTTCGTGTTGTGCCACCGTGAGGAGCGTCAACCTAACATCATCGAACTGGTATGCAATCAGGTAAAGCTGGTTGGTTATTTTGCATTTGTAGACATACACCCCTTGAAGGTCACCTTTTTTGGGTTCTCCGGATGCGGGCTTTTTGAAAATTTCTTGTATCGCTCTATCAAGTTCCCTGATCTGGTTTTCATGCAACTTCTTTTTGTTTCTGGCAAAGGTTCGGGTCTGTAGCACCTTCAAATGTCTTCTCCTTCGCCAAAAACATATTCTTCAAGCAATCCAGCTTCTGCCTCTGCTTTTGCTAGAATCATCTCATGCAGCAAAGAAAAGGGTAAATCTGGATTTGCTTCCGCCGCCCGTCCGATGATGGCCCAGTATTCAACCTGTCCGGCGAGAGAACGACGCTCTGCGGCTGCAACGGCCTTAGCAGAGGTTACGAGATCATCATTTATCTTTATAGCTTGTGGCATAACAAAACACCTCCCTTCCTGATATAGATACTTTACGACTAAAAGTTTCTTTATGCAACCTTCAGCAGGGCAGGAACTGGCTACCTTTATCCAGGTGCAACTGATTTGTGGGCCATTTACTGTGACTCAGTTATGATATATAGTTCCAGGGTAGATCAATCACAACAGAACTCCACTTACCCATATATTTTGAAAGAGAACCAAACATGTTTACTGCCCGAGAGAGAAAACAGCTGCAGAAATTTTACACTCAAAAAATAATCTCCTCTGACGCATTGAGCATCGATGCTCTTGAAGGCTTTATTTACGGGATTGCCATGGCACCTGGAATGCTGCCCCCGAGTGAATGGCTGCCTGTGGCACTGGGCGAAGATGGTCCAGAATTTAACTCCCAAAGCCAGGCGAATAATTTCTTTAACAAGCTGTTCAGTCTTTATAACCGTCTCTCAGAGAAATTCAGTCGGGGAACACTTAAGTTTCCTTTTAAAGTCAATAATTTGTCGGGCAAGGAGTTCGAACAATTAAAGGCATGGTGTGATGGTTTTTGTGGTGCCATCTTTGTTTCAGAACATCTCTGGACTTACGGAGAGGAGGCAGAGGAAGAAGGGTGTATTACTCAGGTTGAATTGACTCTGACAGCTTTTCTCATTGTCGCGAATACGGATTGTTCCCTGTCAGAACTGAGCAGGTGTGAGCACGATGAGGATATCTCTTTGATAATTACTACCTTGCCGGTGGCTATGGAAGCACTGATTGGTTTTATGAAACAGGTTGATGCCGATAACGAAGCGCATATATCTCAAGCGCCTGCGGCTGACGCTTCAGCCAAAATTGGGCGTAATGATCCCTGCCCGTGCGGGAGTGGTAAGAAATATAAAAAATGTTGCATAGATAAGCCCTTTATACCCAAGCCATCATCTCCGCAGCCATTCCAAGCATCCCCAACGGTTGCGTCATTCGAGCGCACTCTTGAAATACCTCAATTTTCTGCGCAGGAGCGTATCCAACTTGGTGAGATTATAAGTGCTCAAGTCGCTGCAAAAAAGACAAAATTCAGTGGCAATGATCCCTTTGACCGCTTTCCCCGGCCCGCTCTATTGTTTGAGCTGATTCGGTTTTATTTTGAAAGGATTATTGCGGATAATGACGTATCTGATCAGCTTTATGCGTTCATTTTTGATGCAGTCTCAGCAGAACTCGACCTTTTGCGCCAGGAAGTGCAATACGGTGAACCCGAGGCGGAAAACACCCTGAGCCTTCTGCATGCATATCTGACCGAGAAAGCTGGACAGGGTGAGGCCGGGCTTGATGTTTGTAGCATGGTGGGTTACGCAATGGAAAAAACGCGATTACCTGTACCCAGCGAGCTTAAAAGTATCTTAAGGGAAAAAATTATTGCCTCCGGGTACGAACAGGGGTTTTCTGATTCAGATATGGATGAATCCATGCTGAGCCGGATGTTTGAATCATATGATATTAATGACCCGTATAGAGGTTATGAACTTCTACAGCAGTTGTTTCAATTCATGGACAACCCGGGGATACTGGTTATGGCTTTGGCGCTGGTACAGTCTGATGATGTATTACTGCGCGACACTGCAGCACTGTTCGTTCTTTATCCGGAATACGAGGTGCGCAAGCCTCTTGTGCAACAATTCGAGCGCCTCGCTGTTGATTTCTCCCCACAGACATTGGCACGCCTGATCCTGTTACGCAATTGGATGCCTGAAAATGAACGTCCCGGCATAGATTTGTGCATCAAGGCGGCGCGCAAGGCCGGAGTAGATTGCGCGAACCTTGGAGTGGCTCAAAAAGTTGAGTATTACGCCACGCCGCTGGATGGAAATAATGCGCAGATGTTATGCATTAAAAGTAGCAAAAAGGTGCATCCACTGCTCTGGAAACAGAAAGAGGGTGTCATTGAGGTCTTTAGCAACGAAACTGAGTCCGCAGATTGGCCGGAGATGAAAACAAAATTAAAAAAAGAATCGCTCGCCGTTGCTGTGGATGCAGAATTTATAGCGCTAATAATGAGCCATGCTATCAGCTTGAATGCCGATGCCGGCACTGTAGTGCCCGTGGGCTTGCTGGAATGCGCCGAGCACCTGGGGGTGAACTCATGGAAAGCCGCGCCCATCGATATGGATGCAACAGCAGAAGCATTAAATCAGCAGGCACGGGAGCAGAAAAAGTCAATTTTTACTTCCACGGCACGAAGAAGAATCGAGGAAGAGAGTCTCGACTGGATTGGCCAGAAAAAATTTGCCGATGCCTTGTTTGAGGTTCATGCTGACATTGAACGTTTTCTGCTTGAAAAACTCGGACCTGTACAAAAATGGGAACAACAGACAGAAAAGGGTGTGGGTCTGATATTCGAACGTTTTTTGCAGCCCAAACGCGCAATCTGGATGGAACGATTGCTGATAACAACCCTGTGGCTTAAACACAACACAGGCAGAGCACCTCTAGGCTGGCATAAAATGCTGTGTATGTTCAATCTGTTGCATGAAGGCCTTGAGCTTGAAGATCATCCGTTGATGTGTAGTGTGGCTTACGACTCCTTCTATGCCGCCTTATATCGGCAGAAAGACAGGAGTGACGATGCAGCCCCGGATGAGGTACAACTGGAGTTGTTCTGATTCATGCCTTCCCCCCACACACCCACAACACCTTGGTCGCAACGGGAAAGGTTATTGCTTTATCGCCATTTCATGCTAACCTCTCTGAAAAATAATTATCTGAACATCTCCCCTTTGCAACGTCATCATTTTTTATCAATTGATCTTGAGGTTACGACTTGAAAAATCTTGCCGAACAATTTAGGGACAGCTGCGGCTTTGGCTTGGTTGCGCAGCTCAATAACCGACCGAACCATCGCAGGCCCTGAGCAGAATGGTGCACCGGGGTGCGATTGCCGCTGACGGCAAGAGCGGTGACGGTAGCGGGCTGCTCTGCTCGATGCCGCAGCGTTTTATGCACGCGGTCGCAGAAGAGGCCGGAGTCTCTCTGCCTGACCAGTATGCCGTTGCGACGCTCTTTCTTAGTGAAGAGGATGAACAGCTCAAGGTCTTCGGCGAACTGTGCGAGAAAAACGATCTCAAGGTGCGTTTTGTACGCGAGGTGCCGCTTAAAACCGACGCACTGGGTGAATATTCCCTGCAGAAGCTGCCGAAGATTGTTCAGGCCTTTGTGGTACCTGACGCCCTAATCGCAACAAAGCGTTTTGATGCGCTCCTTTACCTGACACGCAAAGAGATTGAGAAAGTGCTTGTGGACGCGCCGGATTTCTACATCTCCGGTTTCAGCCGCACCCTGATATCCTACAAAGGGCTGGTGATGCCGACCTACATCGCGCATCTCTTCCCTGATCTGCAGGACGAGCGTTTTGAAATCTCTTTTGCCATGTTCCACCAGCGTTTTTCCACCAACACCCTGCCGCAGTGGAAACTCGCCCAGCCCTTACGCCAGATTGCGCATAATGGGGAAATAAACTCGATCAGGGGTAATCGCCTGAAGGCGCAGAGCAAGTTCCTCGGCGCAAAAAGCCCGGTTTTCAGCCCCGACGAGTTGGAGCGGATTCAGCCTTTTCTGGAGGATGGGGTGAGCGACAGCGCCAACCTCGACAATATGTTCGAGTTCATGCTTGCCAATGGTATGGATTTTTTCAAGGCGGTGCGCTCTTTGATTCCGCCGGCACGCCACAATGTTGCCAATATGCCGGCGAAGTTGCGTTCCTTCTACGAATACAACTCCGCAGCTTATGAACCCTGGGATGGCCCGGCCGCAGTCAGTGTCACAAATGGTCGTTATATTGGCTGTGTTCTCGATCGTAACGGTCTGCGTCCGGCCAAGTACGTGGTCACCACGGATGATCGCCTCGTTGTTTCGAGCGAATATGGCGTACTCGAAACACCGCCGGAAATGGTGCGCGAGCGTGGGCGTCTGCAAAGTGGGCAGATGATTGCCGCGGACCTTGAGCATGGGCAGATCTTCTATACGCGGGATATTGATCACTATCTGATGAATTCCCTGCCTTATAATCAGTGGCTCACCGAGCATACGTATTATCTGCAGGAATTTATTGAGCGCCAGTTCGAGGATCTTTCCGATTATCGGTATTCTGATCTGGAGCGGCTGCAGCGCTACCACAATATCACC
>JAIVHC010000232.1 GCA_020201305.1 Geobacteraceae bacterium | reverse complement strand
GAGATGTGGTGATAGGGATATCCACTAGTGGGAATTCTCCCAATGTTGTGGCTGCTCTTGATGTTGCACGCCAAAAGGGCTGCAGCGTTGTGGGCCTGAGTGGAAGGGATGGGGGCAGTATGACTGCTTACGCTGATCTGAACCTCATTGTTGCAGTGGATGAGACACCGCACATTCAAGAAGTACACCTTAGTATAATACATATCCTGTGTGATTTGGTAGAGCAGCAGTTGTTTGTGGAGCAGGAGGCCCCTTGAAGCTGACTGGTTCTGAGGTGTTAATCCTGCCCCAGGAATGGAAGGATGCATGGGGTGATGTCGACTGGTTCGGCAAGATACTTTCCCTACAGGGTGAGGAGTATCGAAATATGGACGGACGTCGTACCATGCGGTTCGATCTGCTGGGGCAGAGTTATTTTGTCAAAATGTACACCGGGCTCGGGTGGGGCCGCATTTGTAAAAGCCTGTTGAGATTTAAAACTCCACCAGTGCTTTCAGCATACAACGAGTGGATCGCGATTAAAATTTTAACCGAGCTCGGTATAGATACTATGAACATAGTGGCGTACGGAGAGCGGGGGCGCAATCCGGTTGCGCGCCAGTCGTTTCTCGTCACTGATGATCTTAACCCAGCGCAGAGTCTGGAAGATGTATGTCATGACTGGAAGGGTAATCCACCACCGGTAGCGTTCAAAAGGGCGTTGCTCCAGCGTATTGCTGAGGTCACACGTAAGATGCACTCCCATGGGATCAATCATCGCGATTACTATTTGTGCCATTTTCTTCTCGATACTTCGTCCGAGAACTATCTCTATAATCCTGATACGTTACGCATATTTCTTATTGATCTGCATCGGGTGCAGTTCCGCAAGCAGTTACCACGGCGCTGGCAGATAAAAGATCTCGCATCCATTTATTTTTCCGCGCTTGATATCGGTTTAACGCAGCGAGACTGCCTGCGCTTTATCCGTATTTACGCATCAGAGCCTCTGCGCCTAAGTTTGGCCCGGGACAAACGCCTGTGGTGTCAGGTCGAAAAACGCAGTGCCAAATTGTATACGCGGTATCAGCGTAAATACAGCGATGCTTGATCTATAATGTTTCTGTTTGCTATCAGGGGAGGGTGAATATCCCCCTGTTTTTACTTATCTATTCCCAGCTCTGCGAGAGCTTTGTTACAGGTTGCCCCCCATGAATACACATGCAGTGGATATATCCGATATTGAAGCTTTTTTAGCTAAAACGTCCCGAATACAGGCGGTTGTAGTTGGTGATTTAATGCTGGATGAATATCTCTGGGGTGCTACAGAACGCATCTCACCAGAGGCCCCGGTACCGGTTGTCAATGTTGGGCGCGAGGATTTACGCCTTGGGGGTGCCGGAAACGTGGTGAATAATCTTAGGGTGCTTGGGGCGCATGTGGTGCTGGCATCGGTACTGGGTGATGATCGGGACGGAGAGGTTATTCGGGAGCGCCTGCAACGTGCCCAGGTTGATGTGGATGCACTGGTCCACGATCACAGCCGGACCACCAGTCGCAAGACCCGTATCCTCGCGGGTAATCAGCAGATGCTGCGCATTGATCGTGAAAGTACGCAGGAAATTGGGCAACAGGTAGAAGAGCAACTGTTGCAGAAATTGAGCTTGAAAATAGCCGCTGCAGATGTGATCTACCTGTCTGATTACGGTAAAGGGGTTCTTTCTGAAAGCCTTATCCAGGGGATAATATCGCAGGCCAAACAAAAGAACATTCCGGTAGTTGTTGATCCAAAAGGTGCGGACTATGTCAGATATCGTGGTGCCACCTTGTTGACACCGAATCGGAAGGAAGCCTCACTTGCAACGGGGATAAACATTGATGATGAATGTACTCTGTGTGAGGCCGGATCACAGATTCTTGCTTCAGCTCAGCTTCAGGCCCTAGTATTGACACGCAGCGAACAGGGGATGACCCTTTTTCAGCATAACGCAAAGCCGATACATCTCCCCACACGCGGACGCGAGGTATACGATGTATCCGGTGCAGGTGATACCGTGCTTACAATGATTGGACTCGGGCTTGCGACTGGATTCTCCCTGATACAGGCCGCTTTCATGGCGAATATAGCTGCAGGAGTCGTGGTCGGAAAAGTTGGAACCTCTACCGCGAGTCCCGATGAAATTGTCGAAGCAGCTGGATTTCTGGTTGCCGGAAGTCAGACTAAAATTTGCGATCCCCATGCGTTACAGATTATGCTGCGGCGTTTGCGTCAGATGGGGCGGAAGGTGGTGTTTACCAATGGCTGTTTTGATATCCTTCATGCTGGACATGTGAGTTATCTGCAGCGAGCGCGTGAGCTTGGAGATCTTCTGGTGGTGGGGCTGAACAGTGATGCCTCGGTCCGCCGTCTTAAAGGGAATAGTCGTCCCCTGGTACCGGAAGCTGATCGTGCCGTGATTCTTGCTGCACTGTCGTGCGTGGATCATGTGGTGATTTTCGATGAAAATACCCCTCTTGAACTGATTTCACTTCTGCAACCGGATATTCTTGTAAAGGGAAACGACTATGCAGAGGCGGAGGTGGTTGGGGCCGATCTAGTTCAAGAGTGGGGTGGACGTGTGGAACTGATGCCATTCGTGACGGGACGCTCCACTTCCGCCCTGGTGAGCAAAATCAGCGGAACTTCAAAATAACCTCAGCCCCCAATGCATTTTTTAAAACGGAACAGGCACGAAATTATGGAGAATAGCAGTGTTTTTCAGCTATAAATGTCACAATTGCGGAATGCCGGTAGCCAGACGTGCTCTCAAATGTCTGCACTGTGATTCAGCTCTGCGTGAGCAGGCGGAATCGGTGAATTACAAAAGTAAGTGCAAGCGCGAGATAATAGCCATTGTCTGTGTAGCGTGTAGTTGCCTGAGCTTTGTGCTTTCATTCGGCCTTACCGGGATGTATCGCGAGGGTGGCCTGATGTGGGGCTTCCTAAGCCTGTTTTTTGTTCTGCTATCCATTAGTTGGGTGCGGAAGCTTGAGCACAGTCCAAAATAATTAGTAATTATTCAATTCCAGTGCTATTGCCTGTTTAATTCCTGTTTTTCCCATTTTTGGATAAATACTCGATTTTTCTTGATAGTATCGTTCTCTGGATCCAACTCTGCCGCTTTGGCGAGCCAGGTTTTGGCCTCATCGACGAGGCGCTCGCTTTCGGTGGAACCGCTGTATTCGATTTTATGGTCTTGTCCCAGAGCCTGCTGAAATGCAATAGACGCCATATTGTTGCATGCGAGAGCAGCCTGCTCTTGCCAGGTAGTGCCGCCGACAATGGTCTGTTCGCTTTTCTCTAATATCTCCAGCGCCTTACGGGTATTTTTTCTGGCCTCGGCATATGTCCCCTGTTTGATATCAATGCGACCTAGATTGAGATAGGCTTCTGCAATGTTCGGATTTTCATCCAGAGCACGTAAGAACATATCTCGTGCTTCTGCAGGCTTCCCCGCGTTTAGTGACTTAACTCCCTGGTTGTATGCTTCTTCCCCCGGGTCGGAACATCCGGCAAGTAAAACTGTTATCCCGAGCAAAATTGTTATCAGAGTTGTTGTGCGCATAAAGCTTCCCCTGGTCTAGTATTAATAAAGATGGCGGCGCAGAAAACTC
>JAIVHC010000231.1 GCA_020201305.1 Geobacteraceae bacterium | reverse complement strand
CTGGTTGGATTGCTCCTGTGCCTGGCTCAGTTGCTTTCTTTTAGGAAAATCGATTTTAACCAGAACCAGATTTCCAGTGGCAAATTCAGCAAATTCCGGGGTGGAGAACACCTTTTCATCGAGCTTAATGCACCAAGGACACCAGTCCGAACCGGTAAAGTCGAGCAAGAGATGTTTATTGTTTTCAGCTGCGATTTTCCGGGCTTTGTCAATGTCGCTGTGCCAGGTCAGGTTGTCGGAATAAGCCATCGCATACGTGGCACAGCACAAGGATAAAACTGTAAGCAGAAATAACTTCGGCATCAATCTGTAGAGTCGCATGAGTTCCCTTTTGTAGTAGATGTAGATGATGGGGGAGGATGTCCGGGGTTATCCCGCGTAGCTGTTGAAACACGCTCGCTGGTCAAAGGTTTTCTTTTCCCTGCGGGGGCCTTGTTCCAGGGGTTTACCCACGGGTAGGAGAATCTGCACTTTTTTGCCGGCAGGCAGTTTTATGAGTTGTGCAACTTTTTCCGCTCTTTGGTCAACGCGCAGCCACCCGTCAATCCATACCGACGCATAGCCCAGGCCGGTAATGGCGAGAAGTATATTCTCCGTTGCTGCGGCACAGTCCTCGAGTTGAAAATCGTATCCTTCGTAGATTTTTTCCGCATGTTGGTCAATTATGCAGGCAATCATGGCCGGAGCCTGCTGCATGGCTTTGTTGGCGGGATGCAGTTTGTGCAACTCTTCAAGGATATTTGCATCATCAATAATGACAAACTGCGTAGTTTGGGCATTCTTACCTGAAGGTGCTTTTAACCCGCATTCAACAATTTTGCGCAGGTCTTCACGTGGTAATGGGGACTTTTCCATAGGACCGCGATAGCTGTAGCGTTCCTCAATAGCTGTAAAGATATCCATATAGTTACCTTCCTTTCGTCCACATTGCAGTGCCTGTGGAGTTTGGCTAGGTTACGCTGTTTCTCCCCGACTGCTTGGCTGAGTAGAGCGCTTCATCCGCTTTTTTCAGCATGCTTTCCACGTCATCCGTGCTCTGATCCAGAGTAGCTACCCCAATGCTGATTGTAGTATTAAAAGTCATGTCCGCAAATGTGAAAGGATGATCGGAAATAGATTTGCGTATTGTCTCAGCAACCTTGTACGCGTCTTTTTCCGATGTTTCGGGCATGATAATGCAGAACTCATCCCCACCGTAGCGGATAAGAGAATCGCTCTTGCGGATATTGGATGTGATGCGCTCGCAGATGGTTTTCAGGGCGTAGTCACCGCAAGGGTGACCATAGTTATCGTTGATGATTTTGAACAGATCCACATCAATCATGAGTAAAGACATGTTGTGATCGTAGCGCCGACAGCGTTCGATTTCCTTGACCAGGTGTGGTTCCATGTAGTTGCGGTTATACACGCCCGTCAACTGATCGGTATGGTTCATGATTACCAGTTTCTTCTGGTAGGAGACAACCTCCGTAACATCCTGCACTGATATGTAGAGCATCTCCACTTTGTTGTCTTTATTGCGCAACGGTCCCATAGAACAGCTCTGCTGCATATGGTCGAATGAATCTGCGAGAGATCCAGGGGCCGACATGGGGAAGAGGTACTTATGCAAGCGCTGAGAGAAGTAGCAGAAATTGCCGAACTGGAGAACAGATTTGCAGTTGCGCCTGAAGTGCGGCTGATCGAGTTCCGGGAAATAACTGAAAAGAGAAGTGCCGACAATCTCGTCAGCAGCGATTCCGCTGTGCATTGCCATCCATCGATTCCAGTACTTGACGGTCATCTCACGGTCAATTACCAGAAGGCCATTATTTATGGTGTCAAAAATCTGCGCAAAAATCACATGAACGACTCCAAAAAGCTCTGTAACGCTTTTTTCAGCCACTTTATGGAACGCTGCTTGGTTATCAGAAACAGATATCCTTCAACGTTCTGCTGTTCAAAGCGGAATACGGTGCGAATGGATATAGCAAAGCTGTCTTCATCTACAGGAAAATGGGATGGGCTGGACTCTGCAAGATCCTGCACCACCAGCCGCGGTGGATCGTAAGTGACAAAGTCTGAGAGCAATTCGGTAATTTTGCCGATACAGGCTCCGATCAGAATATTTCCTACCTCAATGAGGGTTTCCTGCTCCAGCGTGTCAATGTCCACATCATAGGTTCCCTCAGCATTTTCCTGATTAAAGAGCTTAATCAGTTCTTTTTCTGCCCCGGAAGGAAAGATAAGCATTGCCTGACCGCTGAATTTACCCAGAAAGTTCTGCTCAATGAGGTTAACCACACTCGAGCCATCCATCTCATTAATAAAATATCCGGGTAGATCGCGCCCTTTAACCACTTTAATATTGGGCACACTCAGGATCACAAAAATATCGATAACTTCGGCCAGCTCCGCAGTTGCCTGACCAAAAGCGATGTTCATGACCTCCTGCAGGATATCTTTCTCTTCGGAAGAGAATACTTCTTCTGCGGCGGCGTTCATTTTTGCACCTGTGCAAAGGCTTCTGCCCCACGCTCAAGAGCCTCTGTAAGCGATTTCTTTGACGGAGGTTTTTTCATGGTGTAGAGGGCACCGAGATCTTTGACCCGCTGGATAACCTTCTCCTGGATATCTGCAGTTGAAACGATAATTACAGCTTCAGGGTCAAGGCCACGGATATGCTCAACCGCTTCGAAGCCATTCATGATGGGCATGGTAAGATCCATAAGGGTCAAATCAGGATTATGGGTCCTGTATTGTTCCACCCCTTCCTGGCCGTTGCCGGCCTCATATATCTGCAGCCCATGCTCTGCGGGTAAGCACTTTTTTATGATCATACGTGCTACCGGCGAGTCGTCTACAATGAGTAAACTCTTCAGCATATGCGGGTTCTCCGGTTCTCTAATTATTGCTAAAAATTACATTTAAACTGAACCCGGATTCTAGCACAGATACGTATGTGTAATAAACAGTTAATCGGAAAATCTTGCGTGCACTCAGTAGTGTTGAAATTCTTTAGAAAGTATATGCTGCACTCAATTTCAATGTCCGCCAGGTGTTTTACTTGCAGTATCTTTTATTCCTGTATAAGTACAAAAGGAGTCCCCACACTGGATTTGCCTGGGGATCATAAAAGTTATTTTGAGAGTACCCGAAGTAATTGAAAACCCCCCACTGTGAACTCTGCCAGCCACTCCAGCATACACAGTGCACATACGATGAAGGTACAGGTGGTGACAAATGCAGGCAGATGGAGCAGAAAGCTATTAAGCCTGGCGAGAAACAGATACGCAAACGCAATGCAGAGGATAACAATGACAGAAATGGAGATGGAAATGCTGCCAGAAGGTGCAGATAGGTGCGTGGCACATCGAGCAGGGCGCACCCAGGTAACGCGCCGGGTATTTTTATGTTGTGTGTTCATGTTATGGATTTCCCTGGGGAGCATAGGCCCTGCCGGGTATAGTGGTTGCAGTTCAGGTACGGTCTGGGCAGCTGAATTGGAAACCACCCGCATGCGTTTAATAAGTCCACAGAAGGCGCAACAGCTATTGTCGGATGTGTTTACCCTGGATGCGCGTCCGCGTTCAGTATGGATGCAGGGGCATATCCCCGGAGCATGTACCTTCAGCTGGGAGGACTATACCAGAACTGA
>JAIVHC010000064.1 GCA_020201305.1 Geobacteraceae bacterium | reverse complement strand
CCTCTATACCCGCCCCCTAACGCGATAATCACATATTCCACATGGGGTCACAATATATTCTCCCTACCCTTTCCACGCAAATACACCCGGAACACAGTTTTTTGCAGGAGGATTTATGGGAATCGGCAGTATGACTTCAAAACCGCATAAGGTTGTGCGCCTCGCACGTGCAGGGAATGATCCCGACTCATGCGCGAGCATAATTCGGCAGATAGCCGAAAGCCACACCACTCTGTTCGGGGAAAACGATGTAACTGCCGGGAGTGAAACCGAGTTACAGGCTGCGGTGGCAGGTTCCAGCGATGCTGTGGATCTGCCGCTTGCCATCGAACGCTCACGTTTTTTTGCCAACCTGGTAAAACGCACAGCCAGTGGCGAAGCACCGGAACGCCAGATGGAGCGCCTGCGCAGTTTCCTGGATGAAAACTCTACCAACGTGTGGGAGAACAGCTGGGTGAGACTTGAACTTCAGCGCCTCAGTCCCTACGCACGCCGGGTACTCAATCAGGACCTGCAGGAAGATAAATCCAATGCTCACTCCCAACCCAGACGCGATCAGCAGCGTTTTCGCTTCACTTCCACAGATGGGAGGGCCTGCCTGCGTGTACCCATAAGTTATCTTATCAAGCTGGCGCTTGCCGATGTAGCGGGCATTCAGGAGCACATGCCTGAAACGTTGCGCCACGCCACCATGGGCCTGCAGAAGTTTTTTTTAAACGATAACACCTCTCCTGAAACCATCTCATTCAACGTCACTTCTCCCTCCCGCGAGAACGGGCAGGGTTTCGCGCTCGCACGGGAGAGTGCCCAGCGTTATTTATTCACTCAACTGCTGGTGGCATATGCCAATGAGCGCTTCGGCCTGCGCGAAAACGGTCAGGAAGCCCTGGTTTACAGTGCCCCGCACACACCGCAACGCCAGAAACAACTTAACGACCTGATTCCGGACGCGTTTTACCGCGAGCTGTTTATGAGTCCGTGCCTTTCCGGCTGGAACCGGGGGGAGGAGAAGCATGCGTACATGAAGCTCTGCCATCAGGTGTTGAGCCGGAGTCAGTTAAATGCGGTGGCAAAACTGCGCGAAGCGGGCGTTATAACCCGCAACCTGGTAGTACTGCCTAATATGTCCAATATCAGCCTCGCCAATAATGGAGTTCACGTTAGTCTGGGAAGCAAAACCCTGACCTCTCTGCTGCGTTGCGGTTCCGACGCCTATCCGGCTGCAGCAGAAAAACGCTGCGCCGATCTTTCCATCAAGATTCAGGAGCATTTTCTCCCCCTGTTTGTCGGCAGTTACAGTGCTGCACCACAGCGTATCGGCTTTGAACACTTCCACCCGGAAAAAGCGCTGGGATTCCTGCCCCACGAGCTTGACTTCACCCATTTGCGTATGTTGTGGCGCCGTTGGCGTAAAAAGGCGGATCTGAAATTCTGCGGACGCAGCGTAACTCCATTCGGGCCTGAATGGCTCGACTCGAGCTTGAGCCGGATGTGCCGTCTGCGCGGAGATATAGTACCGGATTTTCGCCTCGTGGATTACCCTCTCGGGTTTCTGAGCACTGCTGAGAGTCCGGCCCTGGATGGGTGCGCGGGCAATCAGGACAGGCTCGCCGCCGATCTGGATTCAATGGGGGTGTTTGACGCGCGCATGTCCCTGTATCAGTTCATAAAGATGCGTCAGTTCTCCTCCATGGGGTTCAGTGGCTTCGAAGGGCGCTCCTACAGTCTGTTCGGCTCATTTAAAACAGACATGGCCCATGCCGTAACCCTGCAGCAACTTATAACCGCGTTATCATTCAAATACATGTCGCAGGAAAACTTTAGCCATCGGCATATCCCCGATACCCCGCAGGTGGAAAGTGAGCGACGGCAGATATTTTTTGCCCGTGCCCTCGATTTACCCACCTTCTACGTCCGCCGCAATACGCGCAATCGCCTGTTGCTTAAAATCATGCGCCATACGCGCAATATGCGTAACAGTCGGCGCTACCCCGGCTATATCCGCATTTACGTCAAGGATTACTGCATCGCATTACTCGAAATGATTCAGAACGATGCGCAGGATCTTATTGAAGAGCTCGATTGCGCTCCGATGCTCGAAGATCTGTGGCACCGGATTGAATTCCCCGCAGAACATGCAACCTCCGGATGTCTGACAAAGTCGATAATTTCGAAGTGCGGGCGCACCAATGCCATGGATGTTCCCGCACATGAATTTAATGCCGCTGCCGAAGCTTACTATCGTAACGATTTACGCCATGCACATATGCAGGAGGCAGTGGAACTCCTCACCCCCGACATCCGCGCCCTCTCTAGCGATAATCAGGATTGTGAGCTTAAAGGCTGGATCGAGAAGATCACGCGCGGAGAGGAACCGGGGCAGTGTTTCGAGCACTTTGGCAAACTGCTCAGTGCCGAGCGTCTTGAAGGTGAGCAACTTTTGAACATGATCAACCTGGTGCTGAGCAGTGTGTACGCTGACAGCCGAACCGGAGATGATCGGGCATATAAAGGAGCACCACATGTGGGGTCGGCACCAGTATATAGAGCGTGCTAGCGGGCGCGTATGCGAAGAACGTCCGTTTGCTGACCGCCTGGTACGCTGGATGTACAACCCGGTCCGGGAGTATACACCCGCCCTCTTCAAAGCTTTGACCTCGGCACGTTTCTGCTCCTGGCTCGGCAACATCAACTACGACCTGGATCTGCCCCTGTGGCAGAAATTCAATGCGCGGCGCCACATTCAATGGCTGACGCGCCTGGGTGTCAATCTGGATGAATGTACGGTTCCGGCCGCTGCACTGGATACCCCGCGAAAAATTTTTGAACGCCGGATCCGATACGCTGAGTGTCGCGCCATGGATGCGGATCCATCCAAACTCGCGGCACCGGCGGATTCACGTATGCTGTGCGGCTCTCTAGAGCAGAACGGATCCATCCATCTTAAAAACAAGTTTTTTGATCTGGTCGAGCTTCTGGGCATGGAACGCCAGCGCTGGTGCACCTGCTTCAGTGACGCTGACTTTGCGGTGTTCCGCCTCACCCCGGAAAAATACCACTATAATCACGTCCCGGTATCCGGGGTCATCCGCGACCAGTACGAGATCCATGGCCAATATCATGCGTGCAATCCCGGAGCCGTGGTCGCTCAAGTCACCCCTTTTTCCAAAAACCGCCGCCTCGTAACCATAATTGATACGGATGTAAACGCCGGCAGCCGGATGGGTCTTGTGGCCATGGTCGAGGTTGTAGCGCTCATGATCGGAGACCTGCATCCATGCTACACCTCTACCCCGGGCGGATATGCACCTGCTGCAGCGCAGGTGGCAGGAACATTTCTACGCCGGGGGCAGCCCAAAAGCCTGTTCCGCCCCGGCAGCAGTACCGTGGTACTTTTATTCGAACCAAAGCGGGTACGCTTCAGTGAAGATATTCTGCTAAATCAGCAACGTGCGGATATCCACACTCGCTTCGGAGTCGGGTTCGGTGCCCCTCTTGTGGAAACCGAAGTTGATGTTCGCAGCACCATAGGTACGGCCATTTGACGGTGCCGCTGTGGTGTTTAATAGACAAAACTGGAGATCACAATGACTACATTCGGATTCATGTTTATGTGCATATTTTTCTCCATCCTCTATCTGGGCTGGGG
>JAIVHC010000063.1 GCA_020201305.1 Geobacteraceae bacterium | reverse complement strand
CACCCGGATCAACGCCCAAATTCTTCAACAGCACGCGCATGTATTCCGGCTCGCACCCTGAAAGAATGCGCATCGCTCTAGGCATTGTCCTCGGGTGTCAGCTTCTCGCCTTCAGATTCAGGTGCGATCACCACACCATCCTGCACTGACCCAGCGGGATCAGATTTTTTGCGCTCTTCTTCCACCGGACGAGGCTCGCCGGCCATTATGCGTTCAATATCCTTGCTGTCGATGGTCTCGTGCTCAAGCAACTCAAGAGCCATCCGCTCGAGGACTTCGGCATTATCCTTGATAATCTGCCGCGAGCGTTCATACACCTCGGTTACGATGCTTTTCACCTCGACATCGATCAGTTCTGCAGTGGATTCACTGTAATTGCGCGAATGGTTCATCTCTTTACCGAGGAACACTTCACCCTCTTTTTCCCCAAAGGAGAGGGTCCCGAGTTTTTCACTCATTCCCCACTCGCACACCATCTTACGTGCGATATTTGTGACGCGCTCTATGTCGTTGCTCGCACCGGTGGTTACACTGTCAAGGAAATACTCCTCGGCGGCGCGCCCACCCAGCAGAGCCGCAAGAGAACCAAGCAGATCTTCCTTGCTCTGGCTGTAGGTTTCTTCTTTGGGCAGATACATGGTAACCCCGAGAGCACGTCCGCGCGGAATAATTGAGACCTTGTGTACGGGATCGGAACCTGGAGTTTTCAGCGCAACCAGCGCATGTCCGGCCTCATGATATGCGGTGATCTTTTTCTCTTTTTCTGTGATCACCATAGAGCGGCGTTCTGCACCCATCCACACCTTATCCTTGGCATATTCGAGATGACGCATCCCGACGTAATCCTTGTTTTCGCGTGCAGCAAGAAGTGCGGCTTCATTAACCAGGTTCGCTAGATCGGCACCGGAAAAACCGGGCGTCCCTTTCGCAACAATCTCCATATCCACCGTGTCGTCAATGGGGACCTTACTCGAATGCACTTCAAGAATCCTGGTGCGGCCGCGCACATCGGGACGAGGCACTATTACCTGACGATCAAAACGTCCGGGGCGTAACAGCGCAGGATCCAGCACATCCGGACGGTTCGTAGCGGCAATCAGGATAACCCCCTCATTGGACTCAAATCCGTCCATCTCAACCAAAAGTTGATTCAGGGTCTGTTCGCGCTCATCGTGTCCGCCACCGAGACCAGCACCACGTTGCCGGCCTACAGCGTCAATCTCATCAATAAAAATAATGCAAGGGGCATTCTTCTTGCCCTGGGCAAACAAATCACGTACGCGGCTCGCCCCCACACCGACAAACATCTCCACAAAATCGGAGCCGGAAATAGTGAAAAAGGGAACATCCGCTTCACCAGCGATGGAGCGCGCCAGAAGCGTTTTACCGGTACCGGGCGCACCCACCAGTAACACGCCTTTGGGGATACGCCCCCCGAGACGGGTGAATTTTTTGGGATCTTTCAGAAACGCCACAATCTCTTCAAGTTCCTCTTTCGCTTCATCGACCCCGGCGACATCCTTGAAGGTAACCTGCCCCTGTGTATCGGTCAGCAAACGCGCTTTGCTCTTACCGAAATTCATGGCTTTACCGCCCCCGCCCTGCATCTGGCGCATGAAAAAGATCCATACCGCAATCAGCAGAAGGATCGGGCCCCAGGAGACCAACATGGTCATCCAGAAACTGCGATCCTCTTCCGGCTTCGCCTCTATCACTACCTCTTTCTTGCGTAGCTCCTGAATTAATTCCGGATCGGAGGGTGCAAAGGTCGTGAAATTGGTACCGTCCTTATAGATCCCGTTAATATTGGACCCCTGAATCACAACCTCTTCAACCCGGCCGCTATCCAGAGCATTGACAAACGCTGTGTAACTAATGGATTCCTTTTGAGTTTCCTGTTTGGTCATCATATTGAACAACAGGATCATCACCAAAGAAATTACAAGCCACAAAGCTATATTTTTATAGAACTGATTCACTTTTCCTCCCCAGTTATTATCGGCTTGGTCCGCACTTTAAAGGTTACGGTTACACTGATACCAGACATCTAAAAAACCAACTCGCAAGGTAACACAGCCCCTTTGTGCGCTCAATTATATTTTCGCGCGTGGCGGGGTAAAAAGAACCCGTACCACTTTGGACACAGACGCAGCACAACACCACATGCGACTGCGGCGTACCCCCATCACCCATAAAATTTCATTCTCACGGTTGCAGAGCAGGGGCACAGATTTACGCTGTTCCAATTCAAGGCGGCGCTCAGCAAAGACGGCCTTCAGCTTTTTGCTCCCCGACATTCCCACACACTTCAGGCGATCGCCGGGGCTACTATTTCTGATGTACAGGGGCCACTCCATTTCGTTGCCATCCAACTCTGTACAGTAAAGGGTTTCTCCAGCAGTTGCAAAACGCAATCTGACCTCGACCCTGGAGCCATCGGGCAATGAGTACATTCCCGGCCCATCAATGCGGAGATGGTAGTCCTGTGCTTCATCTCCCGGTGCACTACGGCGGAACACCACATCAGCATAGCGCCGGGCCACCCATGCACAGGGAAGATCGAACTGAACCTGAGGTTTTGAGGAGGGAAACATAGACTCAATTACCTGCAGATGCTTACGCTCTAAACCGTGCAGATTACTCCGCAGGCGTTTCAGTACAGCCCGGACCACCCGCATACGCAGCGCCAAATGCAGCGCGCCAAGATCTGCGTAGGCGATACGTATCTCGTCCTCAGCAAAACGCGCACTCTTAAGGCATTTATCCACCTCAGCGGCCCAGTATTCCTCCTCTACACGCACCTGCTGCGCCAGTTGCGCTATATGTTTCTGTGCCCGGGGATGAACCCCTTCCAGCACAGGCATGAGCTTGTGACGCACATGATTGCGGGTAAAAAGGCAGTCAGCGTTGGATTCATCCTCTATCCAGTCAAGGCCGCGCTGCTCCAGGTATTCTTCAATCTGGCGCCGCTCCACCGTGAGTAGGGGGCGAATAAAAGGGAGATTCTGTAGCGGAATCCCCATGAGACCTGAAACCGCGGTGCCACGTGCCAAACGCATAATCAGGGTTTCGGCCTGATCCTGCTGATGATGAGCCGTAGCAATACGACTGCATCCACACATACGCGCGGCTTCGTGCAAAAAGCGGTAACGCAGCTCCCGTCCCGCCTCTTCGAGTCCCTTTTTCTCTGTAGTCGCAAATGCTGGCACATCCTCGGCCCCGAACACGCAGGTTACTCCCAAAGCACGGCACAGATGTGCAACCTGAACTTCATCACGGATGGCAGCAGGACGTATCCCGTGATTGAGGTGCGCGCCAGCAACGCCAAATCCCATCTGCGCCCCGAGGCGCCACAGGGCATAAAGCAGGGCGGTTGAATCAGCACCTCCGGATACTGCTACCAGCACCCGATCCCCGGGTGAGATAAGAGAGGACTCTTCAACGCTTTGTCGAACAAGGTTTTCCATCTGCACAGATATCGATCTCAAGATGTTCGCAAGAAGAGGAGGATACACACAATAGCACAGCCGATAGGTGTAACGGGAGAGAACCGCATAGAAAAAAAGCCTCTCCGGAAATGGAGAGGCTTATATAAATGGTGGCGGTGCAGAGATTCGAACTCCGGACGCTGCGGATATGAGCCGCATGCTCTAACCAACTGAGCTACAC
>JAIVHC010000062.1 GCA_020201305.1 Geobacteraceae bacterium | reverse complement strand
GCTCAAGGTGCATGGCGGGATTATCAGCCTGGATGGAAAAGAGAGGATATTCAACGAATTGACCGGACCTAAGGAACAGGCTGCGGAAATGGGCCACAATCTCGCACAGATGACCCTGGATCAGGGTGGCGCAAAGATTCTGGCGCAGATCCATGCGGAGCGGGATGCGGAACAGGGTTAGGCATAAGGTTACAAACAACTAGTGCCCACCCGGTGTTTCCGGACAGGCACTGCTTGACGCTTTCGCAGAAAGCACAAAATTAGATGGCTAAGCAAAAAGCGCCAAATGCAAGGCGCGTGATTGTCGAGCAATGAGACGTACCTACGTACGTCGAAGCAGCGAGATAATTACCACCTTTCTCATAATGGCGCAGCAGTTGGTGAGTTTTTGCAACGCCATCACTGCTTGGCTCTCATATTGACAATATGCACTACGGCGAGGGAAACGGATTTCCCTCGCCTTTATACATTGTGTGGAGTTGGTCAATTATCGAATCCGCCACTTCGTCCTGAGTGGCACTGGGGGTGGAGATCTTGAGATCAGCGTATTTGCGATACAACTGCCCCCGCTCCGCATAGAGTTCTTCAAAGCTCTGATCCGGGGCGCATGCAATGCCGCGGGTGTCAAAGTCCTGGATGCGGCGGCAGATATCAGTGTAGGGGAGATCGAGGAATACGATGGTGGAGATGCGCTGCAGATGCTCCATGGCGCGGGCGCTGTACACTGCGCTGCCACCGGTGGCGATAACGCTGTTCCGGGCCTGAAGGTGGAGGATTTCCTCCTCTTCGAGTTGGCGCAACACCTTATAGCCGTCGTTGTCCAGGATATCCTGCAGAGAACGCCCCTGGCGCGCCTGGATCAGGATATCGGTATCCACAAAGATCAGAGAGAGCTTCTTTGCGAGTACCACACCCACCGTACTCTTCCCCGCACCGGGCATGCCGATGAGGGTGATATTTCTTTCGGGTGGAGGACCCGCCGCCCGCTTATTCAAGATTTCACTTTCCGCTGACCTGCTGGTACTTTATCTCACCGAATAGTTCGTCAAATATTTCGGCCACGGTTTCGATGTGGTCCGCCTTCCACGCGTTGGTACCGCAGAAGATCAGGCCGCTGTCGCGGTCTCCTTTCTGGGCCCGATCCAGCGCATGCACAATACAGAAACGCTCGCCAGTGTCGCGATAGGCGCATTTTTTCAGACACGCGGAGGGGCACCGAACTCCCTTATCCACATCGTGAGCGCGCACATTGTCGATATTGGCTTTGAGGGCGCGTCCCGGAAGGCCCGCCGGGCTCATGACCAGACCGATATCCTCTTTGCGGCAGTCGAGGTATGCCTGTTTGAACGCCGGATCGGCATCGCATTCCTGCGTACACACAAAGCGGCTCGCCATCTGAACTCCGTCAGCTCCCTGATTCAGGGCATATTCAACATCGGCGCGATCCCAGATACCTCCCGCAGCAATTACAGGGATATCCGTATCCCACTTGTCGTGGAAGTACTCCTTCACCTCACGCACGGTGGCATACTGGTCGTAGTCTCCGGTACCTATATTTTCAAGTTTTTCCCCCAGATGCCCTCCGGCGGTATCCGGATCTTCCACTACTACCGCATCGGGCAGGCGCTTGTAGTTCTTGTGCCATTTGCGTGCAATCAGCTCGGCGGCTTTGCGCGAGGACACAATGGGCACCAGAGCCACGTCCGGGTAGTCGGCCGTAAGCTGGGGCAGATTCATGGGCAGCCCCGCGCCGGAGACAATGATCTTTGCGCCCCCTTCACAACTGGCGCGCACCATATCATCGTAATTGCTCACCGCCACCATGCAGTTGGTGCCGATAATCCCCTCCGGGGCGATCTCATACGCCTTGCGCAATTCGTCCTTGAGCGCTTCGGCATCAGCTTTGAAAAAATTCTTCCCGGTATAACGGGGGCTGTTGAGCGCGAGACCGGCCGTAGCTATCAGGCCCACTCCACCACAGAGCGCCACATTCCCCGCCAGATTTGCTGCAGAAACACGCACTCCCATGCCTCCCTGGATAATGGGAAAGGGGATCTGGTGTTTTCCTATGGTCAATGGCATCATAACTTCATACCTCCTTGGGCATATCTATTCAATCATCTCACTTGTCACTGCAGTTGGTGTAACTTCAAGTGTGAAATAACTGGTCACAAAACTTATTTCTGTTACTACTGGGATGATAACAAAAGATGTAAAAAGCCGATGTAATAGTTATGTAAAAGTTACAGTGAAGGCGCACCAACGTATGTGCCTGAGCCCCTCTGTCACCATTATGGGAGACTTTGATGAAGTTACAAAAACCCGCTCTCAGCCCCTTGCTGGCGTTCATTCTGATTCAATGCTGCTGGATCGCAGTAGTGGTTTTCTGGATCTACTGGTTTCTCGGCAGCCACCACAAATTCCGCTCCGCGACTCAGGAATACGGCCCCGAATTACTCAACTCTGGGGTTGATTGGATTATTTTATTTGAAGGTCTCCTGCTGTTGCTTGTTATTCTGGGCGGGGTATACGTTATTTTCATCTACTGGCGGCGCCAACTTGCCCTCAATCGGGAGCAGCGTTACTTCATCTCCCAGGTCACCCACGAGCTGAAATCACCGGTGGCATCGCTGCAGCTGCATCTGGAAACCATCCAGCGCCATCACCCTTCAGATACTCAGTTGGATGAATTTGTCTCCACCATGATCAGCGATACCCGGCGTCTGGATGAGCTCATCTCCAAGATGCTCACCGCAAACCGCCTGGAGCAGAGCAAATGGCGTCTCGCGCTGCACCCGTGCAATCTGTCCGAATTTGTCACTGATTACCTGCAAATGTGGAGGAAACAGCAGCAGGAAGAATTGGAACTAAGCTCCAGCGTTGATCCTGGGATCCATGTGCGCCTTGACCCGGAAACCTTCAGCATCGTGTTACGCAACCTGCTCGAAAACTCGCTCAAATACTCCAACCCACCGGCGCAAATCCATGTTAGCTTGCATAGGGAGAATAAGTCTGCCGTTCTGCAGGTGTGCGATCAGGGGCGCGGGATTCCTGCCGAGGAGCAGCGCCGCGTGTTCCGCATGTTCTACCGCCGCGCCCAGGGGGAACACAATACCAAGGGGACGGGACTGGGTCTGTTTATAGTCAAGGCCCTGGTAAAACGCCACAAGGGGCGGATTCACCTCGACAGTGCCGGACGCAACCGGGGCTGCTGCGTTACTATCAAGCTCCCGGCGCTTGAAACCCAGAAAGACAGGTAGATATGGCAAATAAGCGCATTTTGCTGGTTGAAGATGAAGCCCACATTGCGAGGGGAATTCTGTTTAATCTGGAACGGGAGAATTACACGGTGATACACGTGGAGAGTGCCAGGGATGCATTGGAGCAGTTGCGCCGCCGGCATTACGACCTGGTGATTCTGGATCGTATGCTCCCCGATTCCACCGACGGGCTGGAGGTGTGCGCGCAGATTCGCGCCCTGGATCGTCAGCTCCCGGTGTTGATGCTTACCGCTATGGGACGCGAACAGGACAGGGTGGATGGGCTGAGCAGCGGTGCGGATGACTACCTTACCAAGCCGTTTAATTTATCGGAGCTCCTCCTGCGTGTGAGCGGCATGTTGCGCCGTGCCGAGTGGTATCGCTCCAAGCCCGCTGATGAAACCTTCGAACTCGATCAGTGGCATATCAACCTTGACAACGGTGAAGCCACTGACTCCTCCACCACATTT
>JAIVHC010000006.1 GCA_020201305.1 Geobacteraceae bacterium | reverse complement strand
CCACATGGATGGAATACGTTCCCACCCAAGCCACTGGCCGATAAAATAGCCGTAGATTATGGTAAGGACGATCTGAATCGGGGCACCGATAAGTGCGATAGAGCGAACCGGGCGGAGTTCTTTAAGGGAGAATTCAAGACCGATCCCGAACAGGAGCAGAGCAACACCTATTTCAGCGAGTTTTTCAATTTCATGTGCATCGCTGACGGTAACACCGGCGGTAAACGGACCAACCAGAACACCGGCAAGGATATATCCCAGCATAAGAGGCTGTTTGAGGCGCTGTGCAACCAGTGCCCCTGCAAGCGCTGCGACAATGATGATAACAATATCTGCAGCAATTCCCATTCACATCCCCCGTGCCAAAAAAGATCAGATAAAAAAAGGCTAAAACCCGAAAGCTTTAGCCTCTTATATTCACTCTGGTGCCGAAGGGGAGACTCGAACTCCCACGGCCCTACGGCCACTAGACCCTGAACCTAGCGTGTCTACCAATTCCACCACTTCGGCTTTAAGCGATAAAGTTTATAACAAAACCTGCCTCCAGATGCAAACAAAATCTACACGATAAAGAAACTTGTCACCCTTTTCCGTTCTACATAAACCTAGGAGCCTGTCGGGCTTTACGGATCGAAGCGAAAAACAGACTGGTCGAGGGCAGATTTCCGATCGTTTGAAGGCGAATAGCCGTAGCTATTTGTCGAAAAGGATCGGAAATATGAACCGGTCAGACGGTTTTGCAGCCGATTCATGGAAAGTCCGACAGTCTTCTAGTTCAAAGCATTTTTGGTGCCGAACATGTGGGTTAATTTCATGCGGAATACTTCAAGGAGTATCAAGGGGATACTGTTGTCGAGGCGATGTCCATCCTCTACTTCCAGCAACGGAACCCTGAAACATCTGCTGCTGTCGATGGGGACAATCTCATCGTAAATGCCATGGATAATAATGGTGGGTGGTAACCCATCGGGAGATAACCCTGCTGCTGTTTTGGTATGTATAGCAGGAGCACACAGAACCATACATGCAACACGTGGATCCACCTGTTGCAGACGTAGCGCCATTAGGCCGCCGGCACTCGACCCCACAACCAGAAACGGTCCCGGTTCGTCCTCCAGATGCTGTTGAATGATGCGCAGGCGCACTGCAGGATCTTTCACCCCTTCACAGTCAGGAGCGACAACCGTACCGAACATCTGTTTTAATGCCTGGTATTTTTTACCATAAGGCCCCGTCTCAAGGCCGTGGAGAAAAACAATCTGCATACTATTTCCACCTACTAAATAGACTAGGGGAGGTAGAGTTTTGGATCGACATCCGTCTTCCCTTCCCGCACCTCAAAATGCAGCACCCCCTGATGTTCGCCCGGGGGAGTACCACTTACAGCTATTTTCTCTTTTCTCCCTACGAAGGATCCCGTCTGAACCAAGGCCTTCCGATTATATCCGTATACCGTATAGACATCGTTACTGTGACGGATAATTATGAGGTAACCGTAGCCGGAGATATCGTTGCTGCTATATATAACCTGACCGGCAGCAGCACTGTATACACTGGTCCCGGATGGAACAGCAATTTCAATCCCCTTTTTGTTTCCTGACTTAAATCCTTTAACCACTCTACCCTGTACCGGCCATACAAAGCTCTCCCTGGGTGCAGTCCTCGATCTTGATGACTGTCTTGAGGGCGTGCGCTTAACCTCAGCCTTCCGCTGTGGGGGCTGATTTGGAACAGGTGAACTGCGGGTTACCGAAGAAGACGATGTAGTGGAAGGAACAATGGTGACCGTTTTATGCTGCTCTGCCCCGGGGATCCAGAGCGAATCTCCTGCTTTAATTATAGACGTATTGCGGATGTGATTATAGCGCGCAATATCATCCACAGATACATTATACGCTTTACTGATGCGGTACAGTGTTTGTCCGGGCAATACATTATGGCTGATCCCGTTAGTGCCACAGCCCCAAATCAGGAGCCGTAAAAGTACATAAGCGCGGCAAGCATGAAAAAGCGCATCCCCCTGCTGATTACTGAAGCGAGAAGAAAAATCGGCACATTGAGAGCAAATACTCCCGCCCCTATAGTGATAATTTTATATGGTATGGGGGTAAAGCCAGCGGTAAATACTATCCAGAATCCGTATTGGATAAAGTTATCCTGCATGTGTTGAAATAGCAGTGGACTGAATCCCGGGACCCAGGTATAGAACAGATCGGCAGTTACATCCCAGAACCAGTAACCAATAGCGTACCCGATCACAGCCCCGGAAACAGACCCTAGTGTGGCCAAGGTGGCAAAGTAGAAACTTCGTAACGGGGTCGAAAAACCCAGCGCCAACAACAGAATGTCCGGCGGAAGGGGGAAGAACGAGGCCTCTGCAAAGGCGATAAAAAAAAGCGCCCAGGTCCCGAGGGGAGAATCAGCCCATTGCAATATCCAGGTGTAAAGAGCACGCAACCACTTAGTCACTGGACCAACCGCTTTCCCCTATCAGGGGGACAAATCTACACATAATGAGATCTTCAGAACTGAATGAGTTGTCCGGCATCCGGGTAACACGCCGCAAGGTTTGAGTATAGTATTCTCCCACCGGAATTATCAGACGTCCACCGGGTGCAAGCTGTGCAAGGTACTCTTGAGGCACATCAGGAGCTCCGGCAGTAACCAGAATAACATCATACGGTTGGTGTTCAGGCCATCCCGCAGTCCCATCGCTGACTTTGATATGTACATTATTACATCCGATGGAGTCGAGTATGCGCCGGGCGCGCCGGGCCAGAACAACTATGCGTTCAACCGTGTAAACCTGCTCCGCTAACCGAGAAAGCACCGCCGCCTGATAGCCGGAGCCGGTACCTATCTCCAGAACTTTCTCAGTACCTTTAAGTTGCGCCGCCTCAGTCATGAGTGCAACTATATAGGGTTGCGATATGGTCTGTTTTTCTCCTATAGGAAGGGCATAGTCTGTGTAGGCCTGACTCTGTAGCGCTTCTTCGACAAATTTATGCCGTGGCAGATCTCCCATTACATCAATGATGCGGGGATCATTGATGCCACGTTTTACAAGATGTTTTTCCACCATACGGCGGCGAGCTACAGCATAATCCATCAGAGTACGCACCAGTAAATTTATTTGTTCTGCGCCAACATCAATTTACACAGCTTTATTGCTGCAAAATCTTATCTCACTGGCCAGCGCTGGTTGGGATTGTGCTACGCAAGATATGCACGCAACTGTTTAAGTTCCTCACGCAGTTCAATCAGATACTGACGATCTGTAGGGGGAGGCGCTGCTGAAGGTGCCTTTTTCCTGCGAGCTTTGAGGTGCTTGCGCGCCCCGGCAATGGTAAAACCCTGCTCATAAAGCAGCTCTTTTATCTCAAGCGCAAGCTCGATGTCGCGTCGTTCATACTGACGCTGCTTACCTCGACTCTTGGCCGGAGAAAACATGCGGAACTCGCTCTCCCAGTAGCGCAAGACATGGGGCTTAACGCCAGTAATTGCGGCAACTTCACCAATTTTAAAGTAGAATTTATCCGGGATCTCAACAGCCATAGTGAAACACAAATGCGATATTATCAGCTAATATCATCATTGATGGTATTCTTAAGTACCTGGCTGGGCTTGAAGGTAAGTATTTTACGCGATGAAATTTCAATTTCCTCACCGGTTTGGGGGTTTCTTCCCCTTCTTGTAGCCTTTTGCTTTACAACAAAGTTACCAAATCCGGCAATCTTTATCTTATCTCCACGCTCGAGTGTCTGCTTCATCAGTTCAAAGACGGACTCAACAATCTCAGCGGATTCCTTCTTCGAAAACCCAGTTTTATAGTAAACATTTTCTACCAGATCCGCCTTTGTCATACTACCTCCGTGACTATATAGCGCTAACATACGATATATACTAAACTTATTCGGACTTATACCACGCTGGTTACGTAGCCATCAACTTCTATCTTATTTCGGCACCAAGGTTTTTATGCAATGCCTTGACGATCTTGGCATGCATGGCATTGACCTCTTCATCCGCAAGGGTTTTATCTGCGGAGCGGTAACGCATACGCAATGCCAGACTTTTCATCCCTTCAGGGATCCCTTTACCTGCATAAATATCAAACAGAATAACATCCTCAAGGTACTTTACCTTAACTTTATCTATAACTTCAAGCATCTGCTGTGCTGACACATCCTCTGCGACCAAAAAAGCGCTGTCGCGGTAGGAATCCGGAAAGCGTGAAATAGGTTCGAATCGTTTACTCTCGGCGCTACAATGAAACAATGCCATCACATCAAGTTCTGCAATGTAGACGGGTTGGTCAATGGAATAGTTGTCCAGCACCTGAGGATGCAACTCACCGATGACTCCGACTTTATCCTGCGCACATGTGCCAGCGAAGATGGAGCAGGATTTCCCGGGATGGAGATAGGCTTCCGGAGCATCCGGATTAAAAGTCGGCTTCTCCACTCCAAACTGCTCAAACAGCACTTCCAGCAACCCTTTAAGGTCATAAAAATCAACATCGGCAGCAGAGTGAGCCCATCCTAGTCGTTCACGCTTTCCCGTCAGAGCAACACACAGATGTTTCCGTTCCTCCCCCTGTGCACCATCTTGGGGCATAAACACCGGACGCAGCTCAAACAGCCCCAGATCAGAGCTTTTGTATGCCAAATTTCTCCCCAGAGTCTCAAGCATCGCCGGAACCAGGGATGTGCGCATAACAGACTGCTCTTCATTGAGCGGATTAAGCAAAGCGACCTGATTACGGCGCCTATCCTCAGGGGACAACAAGAGATTATCGTAAACCTTGCTGGACTCAAAGGAATAATTAATTATTTCACGCATTCCCTGACTAACCACGACATCGCGCAGGTTAGTGACGAAATCAATACTCCGGGTATCAATGGGCGGAACTACACGGCTTACCGGCATGGTTACCGGGACATTGTCATAGCCATTCAGACGTGCGACCTCTTCTATTAAATCCACTTCACGTTCAAGATCATGGCGTGCCAACGGAACGGTAACGCAAAGTGCATCCGTAGATGCAACACTTGGACGGGTGTGCAAGCCGATAGAATTCAACAATCTATCTATATCAGCTAGGCTTAAATAGAGGCCGAGAAGCGCATTTGTACGGGTGCGGGTGATGGTGATTTCCCGTTTTTCAACAACCCTCGGATAAGTATCTATAGCTTTTTCGAGTACAGTGGCACCTGTAATCTGACGGATCAGATCCGCCGCCCGATCGAGCGCCAGGGGCACCATGTCCATATCCGCTCCGCGTTCAAAGCGATGGGAAGCTTCGGAGTGGATTCCGGTTTTTTTACTTGTGCGCCGGATAGAACGCGGGTCGAAATATGCGCTTTCGAGCAAAATATCCACAGTGTCGTCCTGAACTTCGGAGTTTTCTCCCCCCATTACCCCGGCCAGGGCTACGGGCTGATCTGCATCACACACCACCACATCCTCACTGCAGAGCTCATGCACTTGTCCGTCCAGGGTAGTGAAATTGAAGCCGTCAGATGCACGCTTGACGATTATTTTTTTCCCCGCGAGACGGTTAAAGTCAAAGGCATGGAGCGGGTGTCCGAGCTCCATCAACACGTAATTGGTGACATCAACGATGTTGTTTATAGAACGCATCCCCACAGCTTCAAGGCGGTGCACCAGCCAGTCCGGGGACGGAGCAACCTCCACACCACGGATGAGACGGGCCATATAGCGCGGACAACCGTCTGTGGTTTCTATAGAAACTGAAGTTAGATCTTCTATCCCATCCGACGCAGAAGTAAATGCAGGGACCTGGGGAGTCTGTAAAGATTCTCCTGTAAAAGCGGCAACTTCGCGTGCAACCCCAAGCACACTCAGACAATCGGCGCGATTAGGAGTAAGCCCTATTTCGTAGCGCACATCTTTCAGATCGAGCGCTTCAAATATCGGAGTTCCCAGGTTCAGCCCTGCAGGGAGAATTAATATCCCTTCTGATTCCTCAGCGAGCCCGAGTTCTTTTTCCGAACACAGCATGCCACGCGATTCCATTCCACGTATTTTTGATTTCTTGATCTTGAAATCTCCGGGCAAAACAGATCCCACCTGCGCCAGAGCCACGAGATCGCCGGATTTATGATTGGCCGCACCGCACACAACCTGAACCACTTCAGTATCGGTACACACCTGACATATAGTAAGTCTGTTCGCTTGCGGGTGGAGCTCAACAGAGTCGAGTCTTGCGACTACAACGGAATCGAACCCGGCACCGATCTCTTCCATAGAGTCCACTTCCAGTCCGGCCATGGTTAAGCGATGCGACAACTCAGCGGCACTTAAATCAAAATCGACAAATTCTCTAAGCCATTTATGCGTAACAATCATGCTATAAGTCCTTTTAGTACTTCTTGTGCCAGGTAATGGTGTACACGGCTGTACGTTTAGCGGCAGGGCATATCAAGCGTGAAACTGGCGCAAAAAGCGCACGTCATTCTCAAAGAACAGCCGCAGATCGTTAACGCCGTATTTGAGCATGGCAATACGTTCCAGCCCCATACCAAAAGCAAACCCACTGTATTTCTCACTGGAATAATTCACCGAAGCAAACACCTCTGGATCGATCATTCCACTTCCGAGAATCTCGAGCCAACCGGAATTCTTACACACACGGCACCCGTTGCCGCCACAGATTACACACTGCATATCTACTTCAGCACTGGGCTCGGTAAACGGGAAAAAAGAGGGGCGGAAACGTACTCCGACATTTTTGCCAAAGCATTCGGTAATAAACGCGGTGAGAATTCCTTTAAGGTCGCCAAAGGTTATGTTTTCATCCACCATAAAACCTTCAATCTGATGAAACATAGGGCTGTGAGTAATATCTGAATCGCGGCGGTACACAGTTCCTGGAGCGATAATGCGCAACGGCGGCTGATGTTTGAGCATCGAACGGATCTGCACTGGGGAGGTGTGAGTGCGCAGAACCTCATTATCACTGATATAAAAGGTATCCTGCATATCACGCGCCGGATGATCCTTGGGAAGGTTGAGCGCTTCAAAATTGTAAAAATCTTCCTCTATCTCAGGGCCCTCGGCAACGGAAAATCCGAGATAGGAAAAAATCTGCACCAGTTCCTCAGTTATCAAAGTTACCGGATGCTTGGTGCCAATTTTCTGGTGCCGACCGGGCAAGGTGACATCGATGCGTTCCTGCTCTAAACGCTTTGCCATATGCTGTTGTTTGAGCGCGCGCATCCGGGTTTCAAAAACTTCACTCAGCTCATCTTTAACCTTATTGGCAATGGCCCCCACAATCGGACGCTGCTCAGCGGATAACTTGCCCATATCCTTCATGATAGCGGTAAGTCTACCCTTCTTTCCCAGATACTGTACACGTATGTTTTGCAAATCGGCTTCATTATCCGCGTCAAGCATAGCCTGATGCGCTTCGCGCAACATTACTTCAAGTTGTTGTTCCATAGACCCTTACCTTGCATATATGATAAATAAATCCAAATGATCAACAGTGGGGTACGCACATAAAAAGCTGGGCAGACAGTGAACAAAAACACAAAAAAAGAGATGAGGCACATATACCCCACCTCTTTTTGTTTAATACAGCAGCGATGCTAAAATTACTGTATCTGCGCTTTCGCTTTACCTACTATCTCACGGAACCCTGTGGGATCAGTAACTGCAATTTCAGCCAGGATCTTTCGATCCAGAGCTATATCAGCCTGCTTGAGGCCATGAACCAGTCTACTATAGCTCAGACCTTCCATGCGTGCTGCAGCATTGATGCGCGCAATCCACAAGGCGCGAAAATCACGTTTTTTGGTTCTGCGGTCGCGATACGCGTAACTAAGCCCACGATCAACGGCTTCGGTAGCGCTGCGAAATAATTTACCGCGCGCGCCACGATAACCTTTAGCTAGCTTAAGAACTTTATTACGGCGACGTCTCGCTTTGAATCCTCTTTTTACTCTCGGCATTTCTTACTCCTGTTTTATCTTGATGTGTGGGTGATGTGAGCCCTTTGGGTCACAGCCGGATCTGAAGGGGGAGACAAATCCCGACAGTTCACGGTCTTAAAGCCGAACAACTACAGCTAACAAAAAGTTAGTCTGGTGTTACAAATACGGAACCATTGCACTGACATTCTTATGATCAGCAGCATGAACAAGCGTGCCGTGACGCAGATCACGCTTACGCTTGGTGGTTTTCTTGGTCAGAATGTGGCTGGTAAACGCTTTGTTACGCACAATTTTGCCAGTGCCGGTTTTTTTAAAGCGTTTAGCAGCGCCACGATTGGTTTTGATCTTGGGCATTTAGATTCTCCTGATAAAATACTACTCACGTTTATACAAAATTCTACCCTCATTGAGGCTGAAACCGGAGTTTGCTGCGGTAAACCTGACAACGAAAGCAATGTACGATCTGTTTGCGGAGTTTTTTTTGATGGCGTCGCAATAACTCACCAACTGCTGCGTTGCTGCAATTACCTCGCTGCTTCGAAGTACGTAAGTACGCCTCATTGCACGATAATCGCGCGCCTTGCATTTGGCGCTTCTTACTTAGCCATCCAACTTTGCACTTTCTACGAAAGTGTTATTTTTTTGGGGCCATAACCATGTGCATGAAACGTCCACGCATACTCGGGAACGATTCAACCGTGCCGATATCACTGACTTCCTCTGATACCCGTTGCAGCAAATCACGCCCAAACTGCGGGTGGGTAACCTCGCGTCCGCGAAACATGATGGTAACCTTGACTTTATTTCCGGATTCGATAAAGCGGCGCACATTTTTGACCTTGACGTCGAAGTCGTGGGTCTCGGTCTTGGGGCGCAACTTTACTTCCTTGATTTCGACCCGCGCTGTCTTCTTTTTTGCTTCTGCGGCACGCTTTTGCTGCTGATATTTAAATTTCCCGTAATCCATTATACGACATACGGGAGGCTTGGCCTGGGGCGAAACCTCTACCAGGTCCAGACCATTCTCAGCTGCTGCTGCTAATGCCTGATCAATGGGCATAATGCCCAACTGCTCTCCATCCGGATCAACTACACGGACTTCGCTGGCGCGGATATCTCGATTAATGTTTGTCTCTTGCTTAGCTATGGGACACCTCCTAATGGTATTTGCGGCATTCCTGCATTACATATGCACTGAATTCTTCCACTGTCATTGGTTCAAGGTTATCGCCATTTCTGAACCGTGGCGTAACCGTATTGCTTTCCATCTCTTTATCGCCTATGACAAGCATGTACGGTATTTTCTGTAGTTGCGCTTCACGAATCTTGAAACCCAGCTTTTCGTTGCGGATATCCGCCTCAACACGCACACCAGCCTCGCGCAGTTGCTTAACTACGCCACGCGTGTAATCGAGCTGATTATCCGTAACATTGATCACAACGGCTTGCACCGGAGCTATCCACAACGGGAAGCTCCCGGCAAAGTGCTCGATAAGCACCCCGATAAAACGTTCCACCGAACCAAGAATAACCCGGTGGATCATTACCGGTCGATGCTTTTCACCATCGGCGCCTATGTAGTTGAGATCAAAGCGCTCCGGCAGGGTAAAATCGCACTGGATTGTAGCACACTGCCAATGCCTGTCAAGTGCGTCCTTGAGCTTCACGTCAATCTTCGGCCCATAAAAGGCCCCGTCTCCGGCGTTGACCTCGAAGGGGAGTCCGGTGTCTTTCAGCGCTGACATCAATGCGCTGGTTGCTCGCTCCCAATCCACTTCGGAGCCAATTGACTTTTCCGGCCGGGTAGAGATTTCCATGTCATACTCAAACCCGAATATTTTCATTACATCCTGAACAAATTCGAGCACCCCCTTGATCTCCGCATCGAGTTGATCCGGAGTACACAGGATGTGCGCATCATCCTGAGTAAAACCGCGCACCCGGGTGAGGCCATGCAACACACCAGATTTTTCATGGCGATGCACAGTACCAAGTTCAAAATAGCGCTGAGGTAGATCCCGATAGGAGCGCATCTTGCTCTTGTAGATGAGCATATGTGCAAGACAGTTCATAGGCTTGATGCCAAAACCCTGGCCTTCAACCTCGGTAAAATACATGTTTTCGCTGTAGTTATCGTAATGTCCTGAGATCTTCCACAGGTCGGTGCGCAAAATCTGTGGCCCCTGCACCATATCATAACCGCGCCGCGTATGTTCTTTACGCTCGAAGTCTTCCAGCAATGTACGCAACATGGCACCACGCGGATGCCAGATCACAAGCCCGGCTCCTACCTCTTCACTGAAGGAGAACAGCTCCAGTTCCTTTCCAAGCTTGCGATGATCGCGCTTGCGCGCCTCTTCCAAATGGAGAAGATACTTTTTAAGTTGTTTTTTGTCCGGAAAAGCAGTGGCATAGATACGCTGCAACATGGGACGTTTTTCGTCACCACGCCAGTAGGCTCCGGCAACACTGGTAAGCTTGAAAGCCTTAATTTTACCCGTAGACGGCAAGTGGGGGCCACGGCACAGATCTACAAAATCTCCTTGCCGATAGAGTGACACCCTTTCCTGACCGAGGTCCTCAATGAGCTCTACCTTAAAGTCCTCACCCATTGATTTAAATAGCTCAATAGCCTCCTGACGCGACACCTCAGTGCGCTCAACCGGTAAGTCCTGCTTTACCAGCTCTTTCATGCGGGTCTCTATGCTTTCGAAATCCTCGGGGACAAAGGTATGTTCCGGGGAATAGAAGTCATAATAAAATCCACTTTCAATGGACGGGCCGATAGTGACCTGCACATTTTCGCCAAACAGGTCTTTAACCGCATGCGCCATGAGATGGGCAGTAGTATGCCGATACACCTCCAGTCCATCTGGACTGTCGACGGTTATGATCTCCAGGGATGCATCTTGATCAAGTTTGTGCATAAGGTCAGTAAGATCCCCATCAACCTTGACAACTGCAGCCTGCCGCGCCAACCCTTCACTTATGGAACGCGCAACCTCATATGGAGTAACCCCTGCATCAAAAGCCTTGGATGAACCATCGGGTAATTGTATCTTAATCTGCGCCATTGATTCCCTCCAGATCCGGACCACTAACCTGTGACCCTATACGCAAAAAGGCATCCCGTGGATGCCTTTTTCATCTATAACTGCCACAATTTAACCTAAGCTGTTCTAAACTTTTTCCGTCTTAGAGCAAGCCCATCAATGTCAACCCATGCAAGCATACTGGACTGGATGTCCCAGTTTACGTTGGCTGCCCATGTTTATTATGGTAGGCACGGTTGGTAGGCACGGGCGGGATTGAACCGCCGACCCCTACCGTGTCAGGGTAGTGCTCTCCCACTGAGCTACGTGCCTGCAGCCTGCAATTATTACAACCTCGTGTAACTGCATGGACTTATACGCCTTTTAAAACTACCTGTCAAGTGGCTTATTGACCCGCATGCCGATGCAACAACCTGGTTTAATTTCAAAAAAACCTTTACCCTCCTGTCACTTTGATATATCAATTACGCCAGCATAGAAACCATGACGACGTACAAACAGACGATACAATGGCACCACATATCCATAATTATTCTTACTCAATCTAGAGCCGGAGCACAGCGTGAGTACTACCATCAATTTACTGCAAAAAAGCTGCAAAACCCATCCCAACAAAACTGCGCTGCGTGAAAAAATCAACAATGTATGGACCTGCACCAGTTACGCAGATCTATGGCAGGAGTCGGATCTGGTTGCTTCGGGACTACAGCAACTCAATCTTGAGCAGCAGAGCCACATCGCCCTTCTGGGGCCATCTTCTCCGCGCTGGGTTATCAGCTATCTGGGCATTATGAAAAACCGGTGCGTGGCCATCCCGGTAGATAAGGATTTAAAGCGCAACGAACTGCGTCACGTATTAAGCGATGGAGCTGTTAGCGCAATTTTTACCACCACTGACTACATAGAACAACTTCTGGAACTGAAACCAAAGCTTCCAGACCTCACCTACATCATAGCCATGGATTCCGCCGCCGAAGAATTCAATGCTCACACGGAAGCATTCAACCCTATAGGTGATCTCATAAGTGAGTGGCATGCCCTCATAAACGAATTGCAGATACCGCGAGACAAAGCAGAGAAGCTGGAAAAGGTAGCAAGCAAAGCTCACAGACTCTTAACCGCCTCAGCCTTTGGGAATACGGATGTATCTACACCAAGTGGTAAACACAACCTGTTTTCACCCAGTGCAAAAGTGCGCAAAGAAGCGCTAAAAAAAAGGACCCTGCAGGACTACGAACAATTCGTTGGCAAAGAGCTTCCCGAACCCACACAGATTCAATCTGAAGATATCGCCATAATTCTCTATACCTCCGGAACTACGGGACGCTCAAAGGGAGCTATTCTGAGTCACGGCAATATCTCATCCAACATCAAAGATCTGATACCCCATTTTCATCTTGATACAAATATCCACACCCTTTCCTTTCTTCCGATAAATCATGTATTTGAGCAAGTATGTGGCATTCTTCTTCCGCTGTCTCTGGGTGGAACTGTTTCATTTTCCCAGTCACTTAAAAAACTTGGAGAAAATCTTACGGAAGTGCAACCTACTTTTCTGTTGGGGGTACCTGCTGTGTATCGCATCTTCCTGGAGCGGATTAAAAAAAGCATCAACGCCAAGAAGGTGAGCAAAACTCTCTACAATCTTCCGCTAACACGTGCCATAGTGAGCAAGAAAGTGCGGGAAAATCTCGGCAACGGTACTGTGTTTGTGAGTGGTGGAGCTGCGCTTGACCCCCATGTGGTGAGAGAATTTAAACAATTTGGCATTCAGATATATCAAGGTTATGGCATAACCGAGACAGCGCCTGTAATCACGGCTGAACAGCCCGGGGCTACCCGTATCGGCACCGTAGGACACCCTCTTCCTTCGGTAGATATCCGCATTAAGGATCCGAATGAAGAGGGAGTGGGCGAGATCGTGTGCAAAGGCCCCAATGTAATGCAGGGCTACCTGAATAACGAGGAAGCGACCCGAGAAGTGCTCATCGATGGCTGGTATCATACCGGGGATATGGGCAAGATTGATGCCGATGGATTTGTCAGCATTTGCGGCAGGGTGAAAAATCTTATCGTTACCCCCAACGGTAAAAACGTGTACCCGGAAGAAGTAGAAAACGCACTGCTAAACAGTCCATTTATCAGTGAAATCATGGTTTACGGCCACAAGGTAGGACCACAGGTTGAAGAGGTGCATGCGCAGATATATCCGGACCAGGAGGCAATAGACAACCACGCGCAGGAAAACAACATCTACCCCATGACGCAGAAGCAGATTGAAACCCTGCTGCGCAAAGAGGTACTTAACATCGGTAAAGAATTGGCTGATTACAAAAAGATCAAGAAATTTACCGTACGCGATGACGAGTTTCCAAAAACCACAACCCGGAAAATCAAACGCTTTGTGGTTGAAGCGGATATCAGCGCCACAGAGTAATGTGCGAAAAAAGTCGGGCCGTTTGTGCACTGTATTTACCTATACAGGCAACGGCCCGAGCCTGGCGCATACCCTTTTCATTTTTACACTCCCTTATCGCAAGCAAGAAAAATCAATTATCCTCCGGAAGACGGAATGTCCCGACCGATACAAGCAATTCTGAAGACTATCTTAGCTGAATCCTTTACATGGCATTGGGCCGTAAATACCATATCTAAACCAAATTCCGTCAAACAACGGAGATATCTACTTCAATAGCTCGATTACACCCGATGCCCGGATTTGACATCCTCCCCTCCCTAAAGGAAGGGGATTCCTGATATCGCTATCAGGAGCTTTCTGCTTCACAAAGAACCGCCAATGCCTCAAAGAGACATCGGACTTACACTCTCTCCACAGACTGTTGCGGCAAGCCCTGCCGCCAATATGTTCTGGGCCGCGTTTATGTCGCGGTCGTGGCTTGTGTTGCACTCCGGACACGTCCAGTGCCTTTTAGTAAGGGGCATGGAGGTTTCTATGTGTCCACAGTTCGAGCAGCGTTTGCTCGATGGGTACCACCTGTCGATCCCTATCAACTCACGCCCGTACCACAGGGCTTTGTATTCAAGCTGTCTTAAGAATTCCGACCAGCTTGCGTCTGAGATGGATTTGGATAGATGGCGGTTTTTCTGCATGTTCTTAACCGATAGTGTTTCAACGGCGGTCGCTTGGTTCTCGCGTATCAGCCGGGTTGAAAGTTTATGCAGAAAATCCCTGCGCGTATCTGCGATCTTTGCATGTAAACGCGCTACCTTTTTACGTGCCTTGGTGCGGTTGTTTGAACTTTTTTGCTTCTTGCTCAGGCGGCGTTGCAGCACACCCAGGCGCTTTTCGTATTTGCGCAGGGTCTTGGGCGCTGCAACCTTTTCGCCATTGGACAGCACTGCA
>JAIVHC010000005.1 GCA_020201305.1 Geobacteraceae bacterium | reverse complement strand
CTACTCAATAATTTCGCTTACAACACCAGCGCCTACGGTACGGCCACCTTCGCGGATTGCGAAGCGAAGCTCTTTGTCCATGGCGATGGGGGTGATCAGCTCTGCGCTCATGGCGATGTTGTCGCCGGGCATTACCATCTCTACTCCCTCAGGCAGCTCTACTATCCCGGTCACATCGGTGGTGCGGAAGTAGAACTGGGGACGATATCCTTTGAAGAACGGGGTGTGACGTCCTCCTTCTTCTTTGGTAAGGATGTAGGCTTCGGCCTTGAACTTGGTGTGCGGCGTGATGCTGCCGGGCTTGGCCAATACCTGGCCGCGCTCGATGTCTTCGCGTTTTACGCCGCGAAGGAGTACACCTACGTTGTCACCGGCCTGACCCTGGTCGAGCATCTTGCGGAACATCTCTACGCCGGTCACGGTGGTCTTGCGCGTATCTTTCATGCCGACGATTGCGATCTCTTCGCCGACTTTTACTACGCCGCTTTCTATACGTCCGGTAGCTACAGTCCCGCGTCCGGAGATGGAGAAGACGTCCTCGACGGGCATGAGGAACGGCTGATCGATGGCGCGCTCGGGCTCGGGAAGATATGCATCTACCTGAGCCATGAGTTCGAGAATGCATTTCTCGTCATCGTCGCCCGCGGCACATTCAAGGGCCTTGAGGGCACTGCCTGTTACTACGGGAATGTCGTCGCCGGGGAAGTCGTATGAGCTTAAAAGCTCACGTACTTCTAGCTCGACGAGCTCCATGAGCTCTTCGTCGTCTACCATGTCTGCCTTGTTGAGGAATACCACGATTGCGGGTACACCTACCTGACGTGCGAGCAGGATGTGCTCTCGGGTCTGCGGCATGGGACCGTCTGCGGCGGACACAACCAGAATCGCGCCGTCCATCTGGGCGGCTCCGGTGATCATGTTCTTTACGTAGTCGGCGTGACCGGGGCAGTCTACGTGGGCGTAGTGCCGATTGACGGTCTCGTATTCTACGTGGGCGGTGGCAATGGTGATGCCGCGCTCGCGCTCTTCGGGCGCGTTGTCGATCTGATCAAAGGCGCGGGCTTCACCACCCCAACCCTGACTGGACATTACTTTGGTAATGGCGGCGGTGAGGGTGGTCTTGCCATGGTCAACGTGCCCAATGGTTCCTATGTTGACGTGCGGCTTATTTCTTTCAAATTTCACTTTGGACATAACGTACTCCTTAGCCTTTGACCTTGGCAATGATTTCCTCAGAAATCGCCTTTGGCACCTGTTCGTAGTGATCAAACACCATTGTATATGTTGCGCGCCCCTGTGTCGCGCTACGCAAATCGGTTGCATAGCCAAACATACTTGAGAGTGGCACATGAGCATTAATAATCTGAGCACCAGCACGCGCATCCATGCTCATTATCTTGCCGCGGCGGCTGTTAATATCACCAATAACCTCACCCATATATTCTTCAGGCACCACAACCTCGACCGCCATCATAGGCTCAAGAAGTACCGGACCTGCCTTGGCTGCGCCTTCCTTGAAACCCATAGAGCCGGCGATTTTGAATGCCATCTCTGAAGAGTCTACATCGTGATATGAACCGTCGTAGCAAGTAACCTTAACATCGACGAGAGGGAATCCTGCAATAACACCGGATTGCGCCGCTTCTTCCGCACCCTTGCCGACAGCAGGGATATATTCACGCGGGATAACGCCGCCCTTGATGGCATCGACGAACTCGAAACCTGCGCCAGTTTCCTGGGGCTCAATGCGGAGCCAGCAGTCACCATACTGACCACGACCACCCGACTGACGCACGAACTTGCCCTGCACTTCAACTTGCTTAGTGAGAGACTCTCGGTACGCAACCTGAGGCGCGCCCACGTTTGCTTCCACCTTAAATTCACGCTTGAGACGATCGATAACTACCTCAAGGTGAAGCTCACCCATACCTGAAAGTATGGTCTGGCCTGTCTCTTCATCAGTGCGAACCCCCATCGAGGGATCCTCTGCAAGCAATTTCCCCAGAGCTACAGCAAGCTTTTCCTGGTCACTCTTTGTTTTAGGCTCGATAGCAATATGAATAACCGGATCTGGGAATTCCATCGCCTCAAGCAGACATTCGTTGCTGGGATCACACAGGGTATCACCGGTAGTAGAATACTTAAGACCTACAGCTGCAGCGATATCACCGGAGTAGACCTCTTTGATCTCCTCACGCTTATTCGCATGCATTTTAAGGATACGCCCAAGACGCTCCTTCTTACCCTTTGTAGAGTTAAGAATAGTAGATCCGGCTTCAGCAACACCGGAATAGACGCGGAAAAAGGAGAGTTGACCCACAAACGGATCGGTCATGATCTTAAACGCCAGAGCCGCAAAAGGACCGCTGTCATCCGCAGGACGGGTGATGGGCTCACCCTTGGGATCCAGGCCTTCAATAGGTTTAACATCTGTAGGGCTGGGCATGTAGTCGATAACAGCGTCGAGAAGATTCTGCACCCCTTTATTCTTGAAGGCACTGCCACAGAATACCGGATTGATATGAAGCTCCATCGTAGCACGGCGAACCGATGCTTTGATCTCGGGAATACTTATCTCTTCACCGCCGAGATATTTCTCCATCAACTCATCATCATGAGTGCAGAGCTCTTCGAGCATCGCTTCACGCGCAGCTGCAACGTCGTCCGCCATGTCTGCAGGAATCTCAACTTCTTCAAACTCAGCACCGAGATTTTCATCCTTCCACACAATTGCCTTCTCAGTAACAAGGTCAACCACACCACGGAAGTAATCCTCCTTACCGATAGGTAGCTGCATGGGAACAGGATTTGCGCCGAGACGGTCACGCATCATTTTTACACCGTGGCTAAAGTCGGCACCGATACGATCCATTTTGTTAATAAAGGCAAGGCGGGGAACACCGTACTTGTCAGCTTGACGCCATACGGTCTCGGACTGGGGCTCGACTCCACCGACTGAACAGAACACTGCCACAGCGCCATCCAGCACTCGCAGGGAACGTTCAACCTCGATGGTGAAGTCCACATGGCCGGGAGTGTCTATTATATTAACGCGATGATCTTTCCAGAAACAGGTAGTCGCAGCTGAGGTAATAGTAATTCCGCGCTCTTGCTCCTGCTCCATCCAGTCCATGGTCGCTGCGCCATCATGAACTTCGCCGATTTTATGGGAAATACCAGTATAAAACAGAATACGCTCTGTTGTTGTGGTTTTACCCGCGTCGATGTGAGCCATAATGCCGATATTACGTGTTTTTTCTAGCGATACTTTACGTGCCACTGCTCTACTTCCTCCAGATTCAAATCGCTACCAGCGATAATGGGCAAAAGCCTTGTTCGCTTCAGCCATGCGATGAGTGTCTTCCTTCTTCTTAACCGCTCCGCCACGACCATTGGCCGCGTCGAGAAATTCAGCGGCGAGGCGTTCACGCATTGTGCGCTCCCCGCGCTTACGCGCTGCAGCCAGAACCCAACGGATAACCAGGGCATTGCGGCGTTCTGCACGCACTTCTACCGGAACCTGATAGGTAGAGCCACCAACACGGCGGGACTTGACCTCAAGCATGGGGCGCACATTTTCAAACGCCTTCTTGAACACCTCCAGAGGATCTTCACCGCTCCGCTCAGCAATCAAATCAAAGGCACCGTAAACGATCGTCTCTGCAACACTTTTCTTCCCACCCAGCATCAGGTGATTGACGAACTTGGTTACGACCCGATCATTGAATTTAGGATCTGCGAGAACAACCCTCTTTGCTACTTCTCTTCTTCTAGGCATCTTAAACGACCTCTTTTATATCAATGTCGTGCTTAGACAATGTCCTACTTAGGACGCTTAGCACCATATTTGGAACGACCCTGCATACGACCCTGTACACCGGCAAGATCAAGCGCGCCACGGACGATGTGATAACGCACACCAGGCAGGTCCTTCACACGACCGCCACGCACGAGTACTACTGAGTGCTCCTGCAGATTATGTCCGACCCCGGGGATATAGGATGAAACCACTATCCCGTTTGTCAGGCGCACACGTGCAACTTTCCTGAGTGCTGAGTTCGGCTTCTTCGGTGTAGTTGTGTAAACCCTGGTACATACACCCCGACGCTGCGGATTGGCCTGCAGCGCACGTGCTGCACCTTTCCGCTCTTTTCTCTTGCGCCCTTTATTGATCAACTGATTGATTGTCGGCATTTCTTACTCCCGAAATTACTATTCACAAAATTGAAAGAACGTCCCCCGTGAAGGGGAAAACTCGCGGATAGTAACAACTGCTACGGCCGAAGTCAAGCAGATGTTACATATCCAGGATACATTTTTTACTCCGGCTCGTACGGGCGCCGGGGCTAACTAAACCTCAGCAGTATTTTTTTCAAGTGTTTCCTGCTCAGAGTCCTCTTCTGCCTGCTCCGGTACTTCCGCCTCCACTTCAGGCTCAGAGGCCTGAACCTTAACTGTACGGTATTCCGAAATCCCGGTTCCAGCGGGGATCAGACGCCCCATGATAACGTTTTCTTTCAGGCCGCGCAGGTGATCTTCCTTCCCTTCAATGGAAGCCTGCGTCAACACCTTGGTGGTTTCCTGGAACGAAGCCGCTGAGATAAATGACTCTGTTGACAGAGATGCCTTGGTAATCCCGAGCATGATGGGTTCACCTACAGCGGGACTGCCTTCCTCGGCAAGGATACGCTCATTCTCTTTATCAAACTCCTCACGTGAGACCTGGTCATCAATGAGGAAATCAGTATCACCTACCTCGCGGATAGCTACCCGACGCAGCATCTGACGCACAATGGTTTCGATGTGCTTATCGTTGATACCTACCCCTTGAAGACGGTAAACCTCCTGAACCTCATCCACCAGATACTTGGCGAGTTCCTTCTCACCTAATACGCGTAGAATATCGTGCGGATTGCGGGACCCATCCATAAGCGGATCTCCTGCAATAACTTCATCACCCTCCTGCACACTGATATGCTTACCCTTGGGAATCAGGTATTCCATGGGCTCCCCGATTTCCGGAGTAACCACAACCTTGCGTTTCCCTTTGGTGTCTTTGCCATAGGTTACAGTGCCGTCTATCTCACTGAGAATAGCGAACTCCTTCGGCTTACGCGCTTCAAAGAGCTCGGCCACGCGCGGTAGACCCCCGGTAATGTCCTTGGTTTTGGTAGTTTCACGCGGAATCTTAGCCAGAATATCCCCCGAGAAAACTTCGGCATCCTCGGCCACGTTGATATTGGAACCCACAGGAAGCATATACCGCGCTACCATGCCATTCGGAAGTTTTACCGATTTTCCGTCTTCATCCTTAAGCATAATGCGCGGACGTTTATCGGATGCCTTGGATTCGATAATGACCTTACGTGAAAGTCCGGTTACATCGTCGACCTTCTCGTCCATAGTAAGACCTGCAACGATGTCACCATAGTGGACCCGCCCACCGACTTCGGTAAGAACGGGCATGGTGTACGGATCCCATTCAGCCAGCTGCATCCCGGCCTTCACCTCATCACCGGGGTTTACCAGCAACTTGGTACCGTACAACAGTTCGTGACGCTCGCGCTCGCGCCCGGTTTCATCCACGATAACAATCTGGCCATTGCGATTTGTGACAATGTGGTTGCCATCGCGGTTGAGAACAGACTTCAGATTGTCGAATTGCAACACCCCGTCATAGCGTGCCTCAAGAGATGTCTGCTCTGCGCTTCTGGACGCTGCCCCCCCAATGTGGAAGGTGCGCATGGTTAGCTGAGTACCAGGCTCACCAATGGACTGTGCCGCAATGACCCCGACAGCCTCCCCGAGGTTAACCATGTGTCCACGGGCCAGATCACGACCATAGCAGGAAGCGCAAATACCCTTGCGGCTCTTGCAAGTCAAGACTGAACGAATTTTGACTCGCTCAATACCTGCATCCTCAATATTTTTAACCAGATCTTCATCGATCTCCTGGTTTGCTTTAACTATCACATGCCCGTCAACCGGATCAACGATATCTCCAAGCGCGGTGCGACCCAGAATCCTGTCGCCCAGCGATTGAATCACCTCGCCGGAATCGATCAGGGATGAAATCATAACGCCGTCGAGGGTGTGGCAATCCTGTTCGGTAATGATAGCATCCTGCGCTACATCCACAAGACGGCGGGTCAGATATCCGGAATTTGCGGTCTTAAGTGCTGTATCTGCAAGGCCCTTGCGCGCACCATGGGACGAGATGAAGTACTGCAATACCGTGAGACCTTCGCGGAAGTTCGCGGTTATCGGGGTTTCGATAATTTCTCCCGAAGGCTTGGCCATAAGACCACGCATACCCGCGAGCTGGCGAATCTGCTGGGCACTACCACGTGCACCTGAATCCGCCATCATATGAATGGCGTTAAATGATGGTGCTTCCACAACTTCGCCATCTTCTGATTCAAACCGGTCAGTGGATAGATCAGTCAACATTGTAGTTGCAATATCTTCGGTACACTTGGCCCAGATATCCACCACCTTGTTGTAGCGCTCACCGTCAGTAATCAGACCATCCGTGTACTGACTCTGAATCTCTTTAACCTCTTCCAGAGCCGCATCGATATAGCTCTGCTTGGAGTCGGGCACCACCATATGATCCAGAGCTATGGAGATCCCCGCTAAGGTGGAGAAGCGATAACCGGACTGCTTAATCTTATCCGCCAGAATTACAGTCTTCTTGTTACCAGCAAGCCTGAAACTCGCATCAATAAGTTCGCCAATCTGTTTTTTGGTCATTACACGATTGACCAGATCAAACGGGATCACCTCCGGCACTATTTCACGCAGTAGAATACGCCCGACTGCGGTCTCTATCAGCTCCGGCGGTTTTCCGGCTTCCGGGCTCATACGTACTTTGACGCCAGCCTGAAGGTCAACCTCACCGGCATCATAGGCAATACGTGCCTCATCCGGGGAACTGAAAATTTTACCGGTACCCTTGATAAAGGGGCGAATTCGCGTCATGTAGTACAAGCCCAGAACCATGTCCTGCGATGGCACGATAATCGGCTTGCCATTTGCGGGCGAAAGGATATTGTTGGTCGACATCATGAGAACGCGCGCTTCGATCTGGCTCTCGATGGAGAGAGGCAGATGGACCGCCATCTGGTCGCCGTCAAAGTCAGCGTTAAACGCAGTACACACCAGCGGATGCAACTGAATTGCCTTGCCCTCTATCAGTACAGGCTCAAAGGCCTGAATACCGAGGCGGTGAAGGGTCGGAGCACGGTTAAGCATTACCGGATGTTCGCGGATGACATCTTCGAGCACATCCCACACTTCGGGCTTTTCCTTTTCCACCAGCTTCTTCGCACTCTTGATAGTGGTACAGAGTCCGAGTTCTTCGAGCTTGTTATAGATAAAGGGCTTAAACAGCTCCAGCGCCATCTTTTTCGGCAACCCGCATTGATGCAGCTTCAACTCCGGCCCGGCGACGATAACGCTACGCCCGGAGTAATCAACACGCTTACCCAGCAGATTCTGCCGGAAACGTCCTCCCTTGCCTTTAAGCATATCGGAAAGAGATTTCAGCGGACGCTTGTTGGGACCGGTTATCGCACGACCTCGGCGGCCGTTATCAAACAACGCGTCTACCGCCTCCTGCAACATACGCTTTTCGTTGCGGATAATCACCTCGGGGGCATGCAGATCCATGAGGCGCTTGAGGCGATTATTGCGGTTTATTACCCGGCGATACAAATCGTTCAAATCAGAGGTTGCAAAGCGCCCGCCGTCGAGAGGCACCAGCGGACGCAACTCTGGAGGAAGTACCGGGAGGGTCTCCAGTATCATCCACTCCGGACGATTATCGCTGCGCATGAAGGCGTTAACCACCTTCAGACGTTTAGCAACTTTCTTTTTCTTGGCCTCACTGGTGGATTCGCGCATATCAATCCGAAGTTCCTGCGCAATTTCCTCAAGGTCAAGAGCAGAAAGCAACTCGCGTATCGCCTCGGCTCCCATGCCGGCAGAGAACTGGCCGGCATGCTCCGCCATCAGCTCGTTGTACTTATCTTCCGGCAGTACCTGACCATCTTCGAGTTCGGTATCGGCACTGTCGAGAACAATATATGCCTCGAAATACAGAACCTTTTCCAACTCCTTCAGGGTCATGTCCAGCAGGGTGCCGATGCGTGAAGGGAGTGACTTCAAAAACCAGATATGTGCTACCGGGCATGCTAGATCAATGTGGGCGAGACGCTCACGCCGCACCTTGCTGGGGATAACCTCAACCCCGCACTTTTCGCACACAATACCGCGGTGTTTCATGCGCTTGTATTTGCCGCAGTTACACTCGTAGTCCTTCACCGGACCGAAAATCTTGGCACAGAACAGGCCGTCGCGCTCGGGTTTGAAGGTACGATAGTTTATGGTCTCGGGTTTTTTAACTTCACCAAAGGAGCGTTCGCGAATCGTCTCTGGCGATGAAAGCGAGAGACGAATGGTATCAAAACTCAACGGATCCTTGGGACGCTCAAACAGGTTAATACTATCTTCCAAAACTCATCTCCTTAAGGGATGGCAGTATTATTCTTTTTCGTCTTCCAGCAATTCCACGTCAAGGCACAGAGACTGAAGCTCTTTAAGCAGGACGTTGAACGATTCCGGCAACCCTGCTTCCAGGGTATGCCGCCCTTTGACGATGGCCTCATACATTCTGGTTCTCCCGGCCACATCATCCGATTTAACCGTGAGGAACTCCTGCAGGGCATGGGAAGCACCATAAGCTTCCATAGCCCATACCTCCATCTCACCCAAACGCTGACCACCGAACTGAGCTTTACCCCCCAACGGCTGCTGGGTTACGAGACTGTAGGGACCGATACTTCTAGCGTGAATCTTGTCATCAACCAGGTGATGCAACTTGAGCATGTACATGATACCCACGGTAACCTGCTCCTTAAACGCATCACCCGTGCGACCATCGTACAGTGTCATCTGTCCGGAAGTGTCAAAGCCCGCCTTTTTAATTTGAGCCTTAACATCTGCTTCACTTACACCCTCGAATACCGGTGTGGCCATAGGCACTCCGCGCGAAAGACGCGCTGCAAGTTTCTTAACATCGCGTTCCGGTAGGTTATCCAGGAACGGATCAAGATCCTTGTCGGAATACACATCCTTGATCTTGGCGCGCAACTCTTCAATTTCCGCACGGCGATCAAGTTCAGCCTGAATCTGATTCCCCAGCCCGCGAGCCGCGAGACCGAGGTGAATTTCCAGAACCTGGCCGATGTTCATACGCGATGGAACACCGAGCGGGTTGAGGACAATCTCAACCGGGGTACCATCTTCGGCATAAGGCATATCCTCTTCGGGCAGGATGCGTGACAGAACACCTTTATTACCATGGCGCCCCGCCATCTTATCCCCAACGGAAAGTTTTCTCTTGATAGCCACATAGACCTTGACCATCTTGATCACTCCGGGCGGGAGGTCATCTCCACGTTTGATACGGTCAATTTTTTCCGCAAATTTAGCCTTGATTACCGCATCATGTTCTTTGAGATGCGCCAACACATCTGCTACCGTAGCTTCAGCTTCCTCCTCATTTTGGAGGGATATCTCCTTCCATTGTTCCATGGGAAGCCGCAGAAGTTTATCCCTCTCAATGGGCTCCCCTTTAGGGAGTACGATATTGTCCTTTTGGTCCGTAAGCGTAACAGCAGGACGTTTCCCTTCGAGGATATCAGTGAGCTTATTACGTGCCGACTCGCGCACAATTCGGATCTCATCGTTCTGATCTTTGAGAAGTTTTTCAATCTCCAGCTGCTCGATTTTTTCGGTACGCGCATCCTTGTCAGACCCTTTACGGGAGAACACACGCGCCCCGATAACCACCCCTTCAACCCCGGGTGGTATGCGCAGAGAGGTGTCTCGTACATCCCCGGCCTTTTCCCCGAAGATAGCACGCAGGAGTTTTTCCTCCGGCGAAAGCTGAGTGTCTCCTTTGGGGGTTATTTTCCCCACCATGATGTCGCCCTGTCTAACTTCAGCACCAGTGCGAATAATCCCGCTCTCGTCAAGATCTTTCAGTGCATCGTCACCCAGATTGGGGATGTCGTCGGTGATCTCTTCCTTGCCGAGTTTGGTATCACGTGCAACACACTCAAACTCTTCTATATGCACGGAAGTATACCGATCATCCTTGACAAGTCGCTCAGAGATCAGAATGGAGTCCTCAAAGTTGTACCCTTCCCATGGCATGAAGGCAACCAGGATATTCTGTCCCAGCGCCAATTCACCAAACTGGGTTGAAGGTCCGTCAGCGATGATATCCCCGCGCTTGACCCGATCTCCCACCTCGACTACAGGCTTCTGATTGAGGCAGGTGTTCTGATTCGAGCGCACAAATTTGGTCAGATTGTAGATATCTACCCCTGTTCCGGATACACCGCTCTGCCCTTCACTTACGCGTACTACAATGCGCGAAGCATCTACAGAGTCGACCACGCCGTCATGCTGCACGACTACTGCAGCACCCGAATCATGTGCAACTTTACGCTCCATACCGGTACCTACCAGAGGAGCATCCGCACGAAGCAGAGGGACCGCCTGACGCTGCATATTGGAACCCATGAGAGCGCGGTTGGCGTCATCATTTTCCAAAAACGGGATCAGCGCTGCCGCAACCGAAACCAGCTGCTTGGGTGAAACGTCCATCAACTGTACTTCCTCGCGCTTGAGCATGAGGAATTCGCCATTCTGGCGCACGTTGATTACATCATTTACCAAACGGTTGTCTTCATCAAGCACCGCATTGGCCTGGGCAATAGTATTGCCCTCTTCTTCGAGGGCGGAAAAGTAACGCACCTCTTCGGTCACACGTCCATCTTTAACAATGCGGTACGGAGTTTCAACGAAGCCGTGCTCGTTAATACGCGCATAGGTGGACAGGGATGCGATCAAACCAATGTTTGGACCTTCCGGGGTTTCAATGGGACAAACACGCCCGTAGTGAGTGGGGTGAACGTCACGCACTTCAAAGCCGGCACGTTCTCGCGTCAGGCCCCCGGGCCCGAGGGCTGAGAGCCGCCGCTTATGCGTAATTTCAGACAGAGGATTGGTCTGATCCATAAACTGGGACAGCTGCGAGGAACCGAAAAATTCCTTAACCACTGCGGACACCGGCTTGGAATTAATCAGATCATGAGGCATGAGACTGTCTACTTCCTGCAGGCTCATGCGCTCTTTTATGGCACGCTCCATACGTACCAATCCCACTCGATAGTGGTTCTCCAGCAGTTCGCCCACCACCCTGACGCGCCGATTGCCGAGATGGTCTATATCGTCAATGGAACCACGGCCGTTACGCAGTTCAATAAGGTAGTGTACCACTTCAAGGATATCCTCCCTGGACAGGGTACGCTCCTCAAGGGGCTTATCAAGCCCAAGCTTATAATTGAGCTTCAAACGGCCTACTATAGAAAGGTCGTAGCGCTCTGCACTGAAAAAGAGATTATCGAACAGTGCGTTGGCACTTTTAACCGTGGGAGGATCACCAGGGCGCAGGCGACGATAAATCTCGATAATAGCGTCTTCGGGATTTGTCACCGAATCCAGCGCCAAGGTGTCACGCAGATAAGATCCAACATAGAGATTATCAATAAAAAGTAACTCTACAGATTTGACCCCCTTCTCGCGCAACAACTCCAGTGCCGATTCCGTCAATTCCTGATTGCACTCAAGAAGGACTTCACCACTCTCTTCATCCACGACATCTGTAGCGAGATAGCGCCCAACAACTTCTTCCTCGGTTACAGGAATGGTTTTCAGCCCGGCATCGGCAATCTTTTTGATGGCGGCCTTGGTAAACTTACGATTCGGACGCACGATCACGTTGCCGTCAGCATCTTTAACCTCCAGCACCGCACGCTGCCCGGCAAGAAGTTCAAGATTAACCTCTTTGGAAAAACTATCGCCACCAATTGAAACTACTTCGGTGTCGTAGTAATAGCGCAGCAACTCTTCGGTGCTGTATCCTAAAGCCTGAAGCAATACCGTGGCGGGTAGCTTACGTCTACGGTCAATGCGGACATAGAGCAGATCTTTATGGTCGAAGTCAAAATCAAGCCAGGAGCCACGGTACGGAATTACGCGCGCACTGTAGAGAAACTTGCCACTGGAATGGGTTTTGCCCTTATCGTGGTCGTAAAATACTCCAGGGGAGCGATGCAACTGGCTTACAATTACCCGTTCGGTACCATTAATGACAAAGGTGCCATTTTTTGTCATGAGCGGAATTTCACCGAAATACACTTCCTGCTCTTTAATGTCCCGAATAGACTGTACGTCGGTATCCTTGTCCACATCCCAAGAGACCAGACGCACCCGCACCTTGACCGGAGCCGCATACGTCATGCCCCGCTGACCGCATTCCTCCACATCATATTTAGGCGTTTCAAGAACGTAGGAAACGTACTCCAGAGAGCAGGTCTC
>JAIVHC010000061.1 GCA_020201305.1 Geobacteraceae bacterium | reverse complement strand
CTGCTGCGGCTATGCTGCACCTTGGAGCGTTTCGATTCTGCGAAGCGGCGCGGCTCACACGCTTCCAGAGCATGCAGGGATAAACGCAGCTTTTTCCCCTGGACATTTAAGTCAACCTGTTGCCCTTTCACCTTCTCCACTACCGCTTCCGCACCCAGAGAAGGGATCCGGACAATCTCTCCGGCGCTCAGTTCCCGCGGAGGATGGGCGGAGCGAAGTTCACGCCGCGGTTCATACTCTTGCGCACGCTGATGCACTTCGCGCATCAATTCCGCTTCTTCACGCCCGCTCGCAGGATGCTGATGCAACTCCTTAGCCCGCTTCAACAGGGTGCGCACCTTGGCACGCGCTTCATTTACAATCTCTCGCGCCTGCTCCTGCGCTTTAAGGCGCATGGTATCGCGGCGCGCCTCAAATTCATGCAGCAACTTGCGGCGTTTTTCCCGCTCATTTCTTGCCTGCTGCAGTTGCTCCCGGGTTTCGTCGCGCTCTGCTTCGAGTTCCGCATACAGCTGGTTCAGACGTTCCACCACCGCAAGACCATCGCGCTCCTCACTCCCGAGGTACTCCTGCGCCTGCTGGATAACCGGTGCAGGCAGCCCCAGCATTCCTGCAATGGTCAGGGCACTGCTGCTCCCTGGCACGCCGTAGTGAAGGCGATATGTAGGCGCCAGGGTGGCTGGGTCAAACTCCACCGCGGCATTTTCAACGCGCTCATGCAGAAACGCATAGCCCTTTATGGTATTTAAATGTGTCGTAACTACGGTTCGCGCCCCGCGCTCGCGCAGCTGATCCAGCACAGCGAGGGCAAGGGCTCCGCCCTCCGAGGGGTCGGTGCCCGTTCCCGCTTCATCCATAAGTACCAGTGACCTGGCATCAGCATGCTTAAGTATTCCCCTTATGCGCACCAGATGACCGGAAAAGGTGGAAAGATCCCCTTCTATACTCTGTTCGTCGCCAATGTCGGCGAATATCTTCCGGAACAGATACACCTTGCTGCGCGGATCACACGGTACCGGGATCCCTGCAGAAACCATGAGAAAGAGAAGACCCACGGTTTTAAGTGCCACGGTTTTCCCGCCGGTGTTGGGACCACTGATAATAAGGGTATCGTGGTTGTGCCCCAAGCGCAGATCCACCGGTATCGTATTGTGCTCCCGCACAGTGCCGTCCTGATTCATAAGCAGCAGGGGGTGGCGCGCCTGGAGCAGATCGAGCTGCGGTTTATCCGCGAGCTGCGGGATACTCGCCCCGGTCAGGCGGATAAAACGTCCCATGGCACAACTGGCATCCAGCCGGGCAAGAAGCTCCTGATTCTGCCGCAGCACCCCGGTTTCGCTCCGCACTCTGTCTGTGAGGGCTTCCAGGATTCGAACAATCTCACGCTGTTCTTCGCGCTGGAGACTCTGCAACTGGTTGTTGTCCTCCAGAACCTGCTCCGGCTCGACGAACAACGTCTGCCCGCTGGCCGATTCATCGTGAACAAAGCCCCTTACCTGCCCGCGATGATCCGCCTTCACCGGCACTACGTAGCGCCCATTGCGCTCGGTGATAATCTGATCCTGAAACGCTGCAGCCATGGATCGGTTCTGCAGCATGCGTTCGAGGGCATTGCGCACCTTACGCCGCACATCGCGCTGTTGCTGACGCAAATCCGCCAACTGCCACGAGGCGGTGTCCAGCACCTCGGCCTTAGAATCGATGCTACGTTCAATTCCGCGCCCCAACTCAGTGGGCACCTTCAGTTCCGCAGCGAGCTCCGTCAACTGCGGAGCGAGTTCCGCGTGGCAGAAGTACTCCGTACACGCTTTCGCTGCAGCAATACTTTCGCCTATTTCGAGCAGCTCCTGCGGAATGAGGCGTGCGCCGGGCTTACCCGCCTGATGCAGAGAGGAATGCAGATCATGTGCACCCCCCAGAGGAGCCGCACCTTTCTGTTCCAGCAGAGCCGCTGCCTGCTCTGCACAAAGAAGAGACTGCTCCACCTTGTGCGGATGTCGGAACGGGGGCAGCTGTTCCAGGCGCGCCCGCCCGGGAGCAGTGACGCTCATGCGTGCGAGCAACACAACTATTTTGTCAAACTCCAGGGTCTTCAGAGTCTGAGTAAGCATAGAGCCATTGTTTCTGATATCAGGATACCTGTTGAAAGAGTTTCTGGCTGTGTTTTACCAGGTCGCCGCCAAACTCTACGAAAGGGGGCCGAAGTCTGGATGCATCAAAGACTGATTCCACCGCATGAGGCAGAGCGCTGTTGGACAGGCCATACAGCACCAGGGCGAGAATAAGAATTCCCTGCATGAGGCTGAAGAGCGCGCCCAGCACGCGGTTGAGTCCCCCCATAAATAGGAGTTTAACAAACCTGGACAGAATCGCACCTACGACGGAGAAAAAGACCATAGTCAGCACAAAGAGCAGAATCAGGACCGCCACCACACACAATTGCAGCGGCAGATGGAGCCAGGCGCTCACGCGCTCGGCAAGGGGGGCGTAGAAGGTAAAGGCAATAACCGCCGCAGCTACCAGCCCCACCAGGGAACAAACCTCTTTCAGCAGTCCGCGCAGACATCCCTTCAACGTAAAAAGGAGTAAAATAGCGAGGATTGCAATATCGAGGATATTCATAGCTGTCCCTTTGCCCTATACATTTATGCGCCCGGATTCAGCCCCAGCCGGTTACGCTCGCGCCAGACGCTGTTTCACCAGCTCACTCACAACACGCCCTTCAGCACGCCCGCGCGTAGCCGCGCTAACCTGCTTCATCACCTTCCCCATGTCCTGCATGGAGGTAGCCCCCAGCTCAACTACCGCTGTTTCGATAATCTCCTGGAGTTCCTCATTACTCAGAGCTGCAGGCATAAACTCCTGCAGAATGATGATTTCCGCTTCCTCTTTGGCTGCCAGGTCCTCCCGCTCTCCATCACGATAGGTCTGAGCCGCATCACGCCGTTGCTTCACCTGCGTGGCTAACAGGGAGATGATCTCATCATCTTCGAGTTCCTTTTTCGCTTCGATCTCGGCATTTTTTATGGCGCTGCGCAACATGCGGATCACCCCGAGGCGTTCGCTCTGTTTGTTGCGCATCGCTTCTTTCATGGCGGTGCTCAGTTCAGTCTGGATACTCATGTTTATGTTTTCCTTTTAGAGTGGGAACCAGAGCACGACCCTTTCGTGCCCATACGTCCCCATACAGATTCAATCAGCGCTTATCCGCGCGAACGCGATTCTTTCTCTTCTATGCCGGAGATACCGAAACGGCGCCGGAGTTCGGCGTAGATCCGCTCCGGCGGCAGGTTGTAATAACCCAGCAGGATCAGAACATGGAAGAACAGGTCCGCGACTTCGTAGATCACCTCGTCGCTGACACCCCCCTTACCCGCCACCGCGGTCTCGGTGGCTTCTTCACCTATCTTGCTCAGGATTTTATCCAGCCCCTTGTCAAACAGCGAGCACACATAGGAACGCTCTTCCGGATTGCGGCGCCGATCCTGAATTACATGATACACCGCATCCAGAATATCCTTCTGCGCGTAGATCGCTGTGGCATCCACTTCCGGCTCCCCCTCCACCTGAGGGCGCTCACCGTCCCAGACGGAATAAAAACACGATTTGCGCCCGGTGTGGCATGCCATCCCCTCCTGCTCCACCTTCAGCAACAGGGTATCACCATCACAATCATAGCGGATTTCGCGCACATGCTGCACATGCCCGGAGGACTCCCCCTTCATCCACTGCTTGGCGCGCGAACGACTGTAGTAGTGCGCCTTGCCGCTGCGCAGGGTGTTCTCCACCGCTTCGGCATTCAT
>JAIVHC010000230.1 GCA_020201305.1 Geobacteraceae bacterium | reverse complement strand
GTGTGCATAAGGCGGATTTCCCTTCCATAAAAAAAACCGCACCCGGGCGGGATGCGGTTAAAAACACTTGGCTAAGTGTGTGTTTAATGTCGCTTCCCTACGCCGGTATAACCCGGATCAGGTTCCAAGGGTCGCTCATACGAGCTCTCAGTGGAATAAACCACTCCCCCAGCATCTTGTTATCTTTTCACCCTAAGACATCTGTGAGAAGGTGTCAACCACCTGCGTGGAATAACTTTACACCCGTTGTTGCCCCATGGTACAAGAAATCCCATTCCATCAGGGTGGCGAATCCGTCTTAACAGACCTTGAGTCTCCCTTTCTTTTGTATGTTTATTTAACCCTATACCTGTCATATCCGACCATGCATTATGCGCATCGCCCTACCCGGGTAGAAATAGATCTGGCTGCACTGCGGCATAACTATATGCAACTGCGCCGCCGCACATCAACCGATGTGGATATCATGGCGGTGGTGAAGGCGGATGCATACGGCCATGGAGCTGTTTTTGTAGCCCAGACCCTGCAGGATGCCGGGGCCTCTATGTTTGGTGTAGCCATCGCGGAAGAGGGGCTGGCGCTGCGCCGTGCCGGAATAATGAAGCCCATTCTGGTTCTGGGTGGTGCGTGGCCGGGGCAGGAAGATATCGTGCTCGCGGAGGGTATGCATACCACGGTATTTGAGTACGACCAACTCGAGCGCCTCAACAGTGCCGCCAGACGTCAGGGGCGCAGATGCACATGTCACATCAAGCTCGATACCGGCATGGGTCGTCTGGGGCTTCAACTCGAAGACCTGCCGGGATTTCTTGCGCATCTACGACATTTTCCCTACATCGATATCGTCGGGGTCATGAGCCATATGGCTCTGGCGGATGAGCCCGAGCATCCGCACAACGCTACCCAGATGGAGGTGTTTGCGCGGGGTGTGGAGCAGATTCGCGCGGCGGGGCTCACACCGCGTTATCTGCACAGCTACAACAGCGCTGCCAGCTTTGTCCCTCCCTCTTCCATGTGCAATCTAATGCGTCCGGGGATAGCCCTGTACGGCGGGCAACCCCTTGCGGCCACACGTCTGGATTTGCACCCTGTGATGAATTTCCGCACCCAGATCGCGCATTTGAAGTGGCTCCCTCCGGGACGCGGAGTTTCCTACGGCCAGCATTTTACCGCCACTCGACCCACCCTGGTTGCATCCATACCCGTGGGTTATGCGGATGGCTATAATCGACTGCTGTCCAACGGTTTTCATGCCATAGTGAACAAATGCAAGGTGCCGGTGATCGGTAAGGTGTGTATGGATTGGACCATGCTGGATGTAACCGAAGTCCCCGGGGTTGCGGCGTACGATGATGTTACTCTGCTGGGTTGTGAAGGGGATGTATGCGTGTACGCCGAAGACTGGGCAGAGCGCATCGGTACCATCTCCTACGAGGTCATGTGTCAGGTGAGCAAGCGGGTTCCGCGTGTGTACCTCCCCGTCGGTACGCCGGACAGGACGGAGGGTACACCTGAGTGTGAAGTCTGTGGACACCGGGGTGAAGATAAATCAGCGCTACAGGAGCAGGTCGGAGATGTCTGATAGACAGGGGGATGACAAAAAGCTGATGTTTGCCCTCGACATGGGAACGACAACCCTTACGGGACAGCTTCTGGATCAGAACGGTAGCATCCGCGCCCGCGCCACGGTGTTCAACCCCCAGCAGGAATTCGGTCCGGATATAATTCGCCGCCTCGAACATGCGTCTACACCGGAGGGCAGGCAGCAGTTGCGTGACGCGCTTATGCGCGGAACAGCAGATATCCTTGCCCTTCTGTGTAAAAATGCCCGGGTTCAGGCGTCCACGATACACCGTGCGGTAGCCGCGGGGAATTCGGGCATCACTATCCTTGCGCGCGGCGGTGATGGCGCGTCGTTGCTTCGGCCTCCGTATCGTCCCGATTCCTGTGCCGGGGTCAATCTGAGTGTGCCTGAACTGGAGGTGCCCCTGTATCTGTTTCCCCTGGTGGGTGGATACGTGGGGGGCGACCTGCTCGCAGTATTGTACGCGCTCAAGGATCCCGTACCCGGTTCTCTGATCGTGGATGTGGGTACCAATGCGGAGATAGCACTCTTTGACGGTGCTCGCTGGCTTGCCACCTCGGTTGCTGCAGGTCCGGCGTTTGAAGGGGGTAATATCAGCTGCGGTATGCCGGCACAAGAGGGGGCAGTACGCGGTGTGCATGTGGAAAATGAGCGCTTCTGCCTCGACATTGTTCCGCCACAGGATAAGAGGGCAGGGGCTGTGTCTCCCCGGGGTCTGTGCGGCAGCGCCGTGGTGGAAACCCTGGCCGCAGCGTTGGAGCACGGTCTCGTGGGGTGCGATGGTACCATTGCCGCTCCGGATGCGGTTGATCTGCGCCTGACCCAGGAGGATATCCGCCAGCTTCAGCTCGCCAAAGGGGCGGTTTATGCCGGGGCCGAATGTCTTATGCAGCGTGCCGGGCTTGAGCCCGCAGCCCTTGAGCGCGTGTATATAACCGGCGCTCTGGGAAGTGCCATGCGGCCAGAGATGCTTAACGCCATTGCCATGTTACCTGAATACATGATAAAAAAGGTTGAATTTGTCCGCAATGGAGTGCTGTATGGGCTGGTGCGTTTTTTGTGCAGCGAGGAGGGTGACATGGAGGTGGAAAACCTGCGCAGGCAGATCAGACTCTACCCCCTCTCGGGAACACCCGCATTTGAGAGAGCCTTTGTCAAAGCCCTGAATTTTTGTAACAATTCACCACAAGGCTAGTCATGCGCCGCAGTACCAGGCGCCGCGCTCTTATGGTGGTCGTTCTGAGGTTGGAGCAGCTCTATCTACGGGGCGGACCGAACAGGTGCGAATTTGCCGCAGAAGATGTGATTTTCAACTCGAAGGAGAAAGTGGAGAAAAACCGCTCGCGGGCTGTCTGTTATGCTCTGCTGCAGGGGGATTTTCCTTGTGTATAAGGTCATAAACACGTAAACATAAGCGTCTTAGTCTGAATTGACTGAGTCGTACCAAATCAATACAATGGGAAAGGATTCAACATGGCTGTTATTAAACGTGCACTTATAAGTGTTTCCGACAAAGAGGGTATAGTGGATTTCGCCCGCGTACTCGCCGATTTCGGCGTGGAGATTCTCTCAACCGGGGGTACTGCCACCCTGTTGCGCGACCAGGGGCTGGACGTTAAAGATGTCTCGGACTATACCGGCTTTCCTGAAATGCTCGATGGCAGGGTTAAGACCCTGCATCCCAAAGTGCATGGTGCCCTGCTGGGATTGCGCGATAATCCGGCGCATACCGACAAGATGGAAGAGCATGGGATTGAACCCATTGATATGGTCGTAGTGAATCTGTATCCCTTTGAAGCAACCGTTGCCAAAAAGGACTGTACCCTTGCGGATGCGATTGAAAATATCGACATCGGTGGTCCGACCATGTTGCGCAGCGCGGCGAAGAATAATCGCTTTGTCACCGTTGTGGTGGACACGGACGACTATGCCTGCGTTGCCGAAGAGATGCGTACCCATGGCGGTGAAGTGTCAGAGCAGACCAACTTCCGCCTTGCGGTGAAGGTGTACCAGCACACGGCTGCGTATGATGGTGCCATTTCCAACTGGCTCGGGTGCCGCATCGGCGCAGAGCAGACCAAATTCCCCTCTGCCCTCAGTCTGCAGTTTGAGCAGAAGCAGGTTATGCGCTACGGCGAAAATCCGCATCAGGATGCGGCGTTCTACGTGGAAAAAGGCAACACCCGTGCGAGCGTGGCTACTGCCACCCAGCTGCAGGGCAAGGCGCTATCCTACAACAATATTGCCGACACCGATGCAGCGCTGGAGTGTATCAAACAGTTTGATGAATCTCCTGCATGCGTTATCGTCAAACACGCCAATCCGTGTGGCGTTGCGGTGGGCGAAGATCTTCTCAGTGCATATGAGCGTGCCTTCAGCACTGATTCTGAATCCGCTTTCGGGGGTATTATAGCGGTCAATCGCACTCTGGATGAAGCTACTGCGAAGGCGATTGTGGAGCGCCAGTTTGTCGAGGTTATTATCGCGCCTCAGGTAGCAGCAGAAGCTGTTGAAGTGGTGAAGGCGAAGAAAAATGTACGCCTGCTTGAGTGCGGTTCCTGGACGGGACAGGATCCAAGTCGCCTCGAATACAAACGTGTGAACGGCGGCTTGCTGGTGCAGGACCTGGATCAGGATCTGACCCGCGAGATGAAGGTTGTGAGTAAACGTCAGCCCAGCGACAAAGAGATGGAGGATATGCTCTTCAGTTGGCGCGTGGCTAAATTTGTAAAATCCAACGCCATTGTATACGCCCGTGATGGGATGACCATCGGGGTTGGTGCCGGACAGATGAGCCGGGTGAATTCGGCACGTATCGCTGCGAACAAGGCCGAACATGCCGGTCTGGAAGTTAAGGGTTCAGCCATGGCGTCGGATGCTTTTTTCCCGTTCCGCGATGGTCTCGACAATGCCGCCAAAGAGGGGGTCACCGCAGTAATCCAGCCGGGTGGATCCATTCGCGATCAGGAAATTATTGACGCTGCAGATGAGCATGGCATTGCCATGGTATTCACCAGTATGCGGCATTTCCGCCACTAGGCCCGCAGTTCACTGTAGCGGAATATATGCAGAATATATGCATAGTGTTGATTCAGAGGGAAAAACCGCAGCAAAATCGGGACTGCCCCCGCACGGGGCTGTTCCGGGCTTTTTAACGGCAGTAGGAGAAATAGATGAATATTCTGGTTGTAGGTGGCGGCGGACGTGAACACGCCCTGGTATGGAAGATCGCCCAGTCCGAGCAGGTGGATAAGATATACTGCGCCCCCGGTAACCCCGGTATTGCTGAACTTGCTGAAGTGGTGCCCATTGCAGTGGACGACATCGATGCGCTGTACGAATTTGCACATTCGAAGCAGATCGATCTCACCGTGGTGGGGCCGGAGCTTCCACTCACCCTGGGTATTGCGGATAAATTCCGTGCCGGGGGGCTTGATGTGTTTGGTCCGGATAAAGCTGCAGCCCAACTTGAGGGGAGCAAGGGCTTTTCCAAAGACCTGATGCGGAAATACTCCATCCCTACCGCAGCGTATGCTTCATTTGCTGATCGCGATGCCGCAGTTAAATATATCCGCGCGCAGGGTGCGCCCATCGTGGTGAAGGCCGATGGCCTCGCGGCGGGTAAAGGGGTGATCCTGGCACAGACAGAAGCAGAGGCGATACAAGCTGTTGACGAAATTCTGGTACAGGGCAAGTTTGGTGATGCAGGACAGGCCGTGGTGGTCGAGGAGTTTCTCTACGGCGAGGAGGCCTCGTTTTTTGCCTTTACCGATGGCAAAAATATCCTTCCCCTGGCCTCATCCCAGGATCACAAGCAGATTTTCGACGCAGATCAAGGTCCGAACACCGGTGGCATGGGAGCATACTCTCCGGCACCGGTGGTTACGGATGCTCTGTATCAACGCATTGTGACTGAGGTTGTTCAGCCCACCATTGATGGGATGGCCGCAGAAGGAACACCCTATCAGGGAATCCTGTTTGTAGGTCTGATGATTGATGGAGACAACTTTAAGGTGCTGGAATATAACGCGCGCTTCGGCGATCCGGAAGCCCAGCCACTCCTGTGCCGGATGAAGTCCGATCTGGTGCCGGTACTCCAGGCATGTGCGCGCGGCGAACTCAATGTGTCTGAACTTGAGTGGTACGAGCGCGCGGCGGTGTGTGTGGTACTCGCAGCGGGCGGATATCCCGGCAGTTATTCCAAAGGGGATGTCATCTCCGGGATTGACGCAGCCAACGCCATCGACGGAGTGCACGTATTCCATGCCGGAACCGCAGCACAGGATAAAGAGATCGTAACTGCCGGCGGGCGCGTTCTCGGTGTGACCGGCTGGGCCGACACCATTAAGGCGGCAATTGACAAGGCGTATACCGGTGCCGCAAAGATCAGCTGGAATGGGATGCAGATGCGCAACGATATTGGGCAGAAAGCCCTGAAGCGCTGAAAATTTGTGTAGCAGGAAGAAAAATAGAAGAAGTCATCCTTATTGCACATGAGTTCTGCCACAAAAACACAAACAGATATTTTATAGAGGACTTATACCTATGGGAAAACCAGTAATTGCAATTCTGATGGGAAGTGATTCGGACTACGAAGTGATGCGCGAAACTGCACGCGC
>JAIVHC010000060.1 GCA_020201305.1 Geobacteraceae bacterium | reverse complement strand
TTGGGAAATCTTACCGAAGTACTTCTCACCCGTGCGGAGCTATTTCAACACCAGGTCAGTACGAGCAGGTATCAGTATCAAACTCTCCTGGCGGGGATGAGCTATTATCTGCACCATGGTTACAACCCTTTGCAGGGCCTTCCGCCTCAGCTAAGGTGATCGTGCAACTTAAGTGCGGCAGGGGGCGCGGGTGGATAACATGCGCAACCACTATATACACACAACTCATGGATAGACATATATGCGTATCCCTCTCTATAGACATCAATCAGACAGCATAATTCACCACATAAGTTCAGCAGAAGACAGGGGTAAAAAGGTACGCATAGCATTGTGCACTTTTGCACTCATCCTTTTCAGTCTTGGGATGTGCGCTTGCCAAAAGGGCGAATCAACAGATTCTCCTCCCGCTACTACTTCTGACACCACCGGGAAGGAGATACCCGAAGTTGAAGTTGCGGAAGTTAAGTTATGGCGCCCAGATATAAAGCAGCGCTTTAGCGGAATAGTGCGCCCCAACAAGCGCGCCCTGCTGAGTACCCGTATGAGTGGAACCCTGACCCATCTGCATGTTGAAGCGGGAGAAAAGGTCGAAGCCGGGGAATTGCTCGCACAGGTGGATGCACGCGATATTGTTGCTGCTCTGGATGCAGCGCAGGCCCAACAGAAGGCAGCACAAAATGCGCATGCCAAAGCGCAGCTAGATGTACAACGTCTGGAGCGCCTGTATGCCGAAGACCTGATTGCACGCAACCGCCTCGAACTCGCACGGGTAGAACGCGACAGCAGAAAAGCCGCACTCGAGCAGGCACATACTCAGGTACGCCTGCAACAGACCAACCTCGAATACGCACGAGTCAGCGCTCCCTTCGCTGGAGTTGTGAGTGAAGTGCCGATAGATCAGGGGTCGTTTGTGGGCCCCGGCACTACCCTGGTAGTGCTTGAAGATCGATCCTCCTTCCGCATTGATGCACCAATATCGGCACAGGCAGCCAATACCCTCAGACAGGGCACTCCCCGCTTTCTGATCAAGACTCAATCCATGTCCCAGAGCCGCATTGCTAAATATCAGGATATTATCCCCTCTATGGAGAAGAGAGGAGTGGGGCTGATTCTTCGTCTTCAAGTTGATGCAGATGATGATATCCGCCCTGGTGAGGTGGTAGAGGTTACCCTTGAATCTCCGCAAACCCTGAAGTCCTCTGGCAACACCACCTCGAGTTCTCCAACTACGGCTATCCCCCGTTCTGCGTTAATACGCCAGGGGCAGCTCACCAGTGTGATGATCGTAGAGGCAGACCAGGAAGAATCGACTCACTACAAAGTACACAAGCGCTGGATCATCACTGCTTCCTCCAACACTCAGACTCAGCCTGCAGAGGTATCTGAGTGGTTATCCCGTGGCCGGGAGCCGGGACAGAACAGATTGACAATCAGCTCGCGCGCCGCAGTGCAACCTGGGTACGCCGGGTAGAAAGTGTCACCGAGGTGCGCAGCAGCAGTACGCATGATGCCTCCCTTCTTCAGATAGAATTTTCTGCAGGCACCGACAAAGCTGTAGCCTTCGCACGTCTGGAGGAATTATTCGCCACCCACGCACCTATGCTTCCCCAAGGGGCAGGACCCGCCCGGATTGAAACCTACGGTGATGATCACCTGACGATGTTTACTGCAAGTTTGAGGAGCAAGACCCGCTCTGCGACTGAACTGGAACTGCTTGCTACTGAAATGGCGACAGAACTCGAACAGATCGAAGGGGTCCGTAGCATCAGCGTACATGGAGGCAACAAACGCGCAATTGAGATCCTCCCTGATCCTCAGGCTCTGGCAGCCTACAACCTCACCTTAAGTGAGGTTGCCGACGTAATCGGCATAGCTACACGCCAGTTCCCGGTGGGCCGGCTCGAAGCCGATCCGGTAACCCTCGTCCGTGCCGGCTCTCATATAGGGAATGTCGAAACCCTGTCACGCATACCCGTGGGCGAAGGAGACAGTGGACCCATATACCTTGAAGATGTTGCCACTATCCGCGACGGGAGTGTCAAAAACAATCAAGCCTCCCTGTACTGGCAGCGTGGGCAGGATGAAGCGTGGCCTGCTGTAACCCTGGCAGCAACCACGATTGGAGGGGAAAACGTCAGTGCGGTTACACTTTCACTGGAAAAGCACATAAAGCAACACGCTGAATCCCTGCTTCCAGCAGATGTGGAGTTTTCAACCACATATGATGCAGGGGCTGATGCCACCGCGCGAGTATACCGGGTTCTCAATCAACTCCTCACCGGTACTCTTGTGGTTGTAGGAATAATCTGGTTGGGTCTCGGATGGCGCGCAGGGCTGATCATTTCCATGATGCTGCCTGCATCGCTTGCGGTGGTTCCGTGGTTGTATCATCAGATAGATTTCAGTATTAACCCCATCTCCATCGCAGCCATGATCCTGGCGATCGGGATTCTATCGGACGATGCGGTGGTGATGTTGGAAAATATCGCGCGCCGCTTTCGTGCTGAGGGCAAAAAAAGCCGTGACATAACCATCAATGCCATTAACGAGGTAGGTAACCCAACTATACTTGCAGATATACTTGTGGTCGTAACCCTCCTACCTACCGCATATATAACCGGCGAGATGGGTCAGTATGTGCGCTCCATCCCGATTGGAGCCTCAGCTGCGGTCCTGTTTTCTCTTTTAGTAGCCCTCCTTATTACACCCTATTTCGGCTTCCGTCTCCTCAATAGTCCGGCAGCGGGGCGCAATAATGAAGCGAACGCTCAGCAGAATCAGAATCACACTGCCCAGGACACTGACTCAAAAACCGAACGTACAGCCAGCTTATGCACCACCTTGTACTGCACTCTCATGCGTCCACTCCTGTGGCACAACAGCATTCTTCGCTGGCTCATGTATCTGATTCTGCTTGTACTCCTGGGGGCAAGCTTTCTCCTGCCCGCAAAACGGATGATAGAAATCGGCCTCACCCCTATGCTTGATCGTGAAACCTTTGCCATAAACATCGAACTTCCCGCGGGGAAACCCCTCCAGGCTACCCTGGAAGCAATAAGCACCCTGCAACGCAAACTGGAGCCATATCCGGAGATTAAATCCCTCACTACCTATGTGGGCAGTAACCCTCCGGTGATATTCCCGCCCACAGAAACACCTGTACCGGTGGCAGATACCGGCCCCCACCGAGCGACCATCCAGGTGCAGATGATGCCCGAGGATAAACGACAACGCCTCAGCTATGAAGTAGGTCAGGAGATAAGTAACCACTTGAGCGCCTGGCTTGAACCTTACAGCGCAAAAGGGTACATCGGCAAGATACCTTCCGGGCCCACCAGCAACCGGGATATAACTGCAGAGATATATGGCGCAGATGCAGACGCACGCCAGGAAACAGCGGCGCATCTACAAGAATGGCTCAAACATAAACCCGGGGTAGTGGACACAGAGCAGATACCTCGCACCCCATTACCGGAGCTGAGCCTGCGCCTCAATCCGCAACAAGCTGCAATGCACGGAGTGAGACCTGACACCCTGATCCGCACCCTGGACCTTGCCATTAATGGAGAGCAGATAGGATCCTGGCCCGACTCAGATGCACGCAGTACGATCCCCGTGGTCTTACGTCTGGATAAAGAGCACCGCCAGAACAAATCCAGTTTGACCGCTCTATATGTCGCAAGTAAAACTGGTACGGCGGTGCCTCTCTCTGATCTGGTAGAGTTAAAGAGTTCAGCCGGACTCCCTTCTCTAGAGCGCCGTGACCTGCGTCCAGTACTCACGGTCGCCGCTGATCTTGACCGTGGCACAGCCCTTCCTTTAAGTGTCCAACTCGAAAGCCTGGCACAGGGTAATACCATCGAAGCTGGGGAGCGCGAAATCCCTTTCTACTGGCTAGAGATACCCAAGAAGAGGGAAATAGATGGAACCATTATATACTGGTCGGGTGAATGGGAGATGACACGCGATGTATACCGCGATCTGGGGGTTGCAAGTGCAGTTGCGATGATGCTGATATACATCCTCATCGCGGGCTGGTTCAGTTCATACACCCTGCCGGCATTAATAATGCTCCCGATCCCCCTGATATTTATCGGAGTGCTGCCGGCACACTGGATTATGGGCGTAAATATCGCCGGCACCGGAATTCTTGGGGTAATCGCCCTTGCCGGCATCGTCACCCGCAACGCTATCCTTCTCGTTGACTTCATCATACAGCGAGAAAAAGAAGGAATGGAGATCGGTGAAGCAGTACTCCAGGCCGGGATAGAGCGCACCCGCCCTATCCTCCTGACTGCCGCCACAGTAATGTTCGGCAGCGGCGTCCTGATCTTCGAACCCTCCCTCGAACCCCTGGGACTAAGCCTCGCGAGCGGGGTTCTGATCTCTACCCCCATCACGCTGGTGCTGATCCCGGTGTTGTATTTTCATGTGTATCGGAAACGCTGGGGAAGGGAAAAAAGCTGACATCCTCCCCTCCCCGCATGCGAAACACATGCAGTCCAGCCACGGTTCCCCATTCCCCATGCAGGCGTTGCAGAGTATCCGGCTTAGGGTTAGTATAGCTGTACAGCGTGAAATCGCTTTTGCATTTGCACCACCCACCGGAGGTAGAAAAACCATGGCTCAGTTACAAAAACTCCCCATCGGGATTCAGACCTTTGAAAAGATTCGCAGCGATGATTATGTGTACATCGACAAGACAGAGCAGATAAAGCACCTGATCGATACCGGCGAGTACTATTTCCTCTCCCGGCCCCGGCGCTTTGGCAAGAGCATGCTTGTTTCCACCCTGCAGTCTCTGTTTGAAGGCCAGAAGGAACTCTTCAAAGGGCTGCACATCTACGATAAGTGGGACTGGGATACCACCTATCCGGTAATCAAGATCAGCTTCGGCGGAGTCGCACGTGATCTGGAGTCCATGTATCGCATGGTGGGCGGGATAATGAAATCCAACCAGAAGCACCTTGGGCTCAAGTGTGAGCACCCTGAGCACGGAGGAGCATGCCTGAAGGAGCTTATTGAAACTGCGTATGAGAAGTACGGCCAGAAGGTGGTTATCCTCGTGGATGAATACGACAAGCTCATCGTGGACAACCTGGATCAGCCGGAAGTGGCCAAACAGGGGCGCGAGGTACTCAGGGATCTCTACACAACCATTAAGGATAGCGATCAGTACATCAAGTTCGCATTCCTCACCGGGGTAAGTA